>NZ_JARCCZ010000019.1:0-127341 GCF_048957775.1 Pseudarthrobacter sp. CC4
AGGACGTCGCCGAAGGCCGCGATCCCGGAGACGCCACCACCCTCTCGGACCCCACCATCATGCAGCAGATCGCGGCAACCCTCAGGACATAGGCGCTCAAGCCATGGATGACTCGCTCACACCCCGGATCGAAATCCCACCCTTCTGATTACGCGCTAAACAGCAGCATACGGTCAACGAGGTCAGAGCACCGTGGGGTAGCTCCCCAAAATCCAGGGTGTCAGGGGCGCATTCGCTTCTGTAGGTCCTGGTTCCGCGTTCCCCCGCAATTTTGGGAAGACCAAAAGCCACGTGGTTCGCTGGTCTGCTTCTGGTCTGGGTGGTCGCTGGGCCATTCCCCAGGGCGCAGCCAGGGCACTACTTGCCCCTCCTGAAACCTTCCCGCTCCTAGCCGCCACTGGACGCCCTTAAATCAGACATAAGTGTGGACAGTGTCCACACCCCCTTTGGCAGAACAATCGGCGCACTCCAGCTCCGATTTGGGCAGGGAGACGGGATCCAAGTACGGGTTCGCACCCAAATCGGAAAGTCATGTTGTAACGCCAGCCCGGAACCATGAACAGGTGTTGGCCCCTCCCGACCAACCCGACAGAACCGGAACGAGGAACCGCAGAAACCCCACCTCAGCAGGCGGAAGGCTCACCAGCCAGGGTCTTGAACCCGCCACCCCACACACCTGAACAGGCCACCGCGGCGACCAGGCCACAGCCCGCGAACCAGCCGTCAGAGCGACGGGACCACAAGCTTTGTACACACGTCAAAGCAAAATCGCCTCTGACGAGGCGATATGTCGTGCCCGAGGTGGGACTCGAACCGCATTCCCGGCCTTGCAATCACTGGGAACCCCCGGAAACATGCGGAATTAGAGGCGGTCCGCACCCTGTACCACCCGATCCGGGCCGGAAAGTGTGGACAATGTGCACACCCCAATTTCGGCCCCTCAAAGAGCTCAAACCCACGACCGCACACCTCAACGACAGTGGGCGGTTCTTGTTTGTCCTAACACATTCAGCGCTCACCCCGGGCGGCGTTCCTCGCCCTTACACTTGGAACGCCGGTCCGGAGCCAAGACCGCCACGGTCAGCGATCCATATACTCCACGATGCGCACGCCGAGCCGCTATCGCCCCAAGTACTCCGCAACCGCAGATCTTCCCCACTCAGGCTGTTCCATTCCATATCGCCGATAGACAAGCAGAAGCATGAACTCTGTACGTCAATCTGGTATGTCTTCATGGTCGCTGGGCGGGTCCTCCGCGCAGCCAGGGCGCTGCCGCCGGCCCTGGAAACGAAAACTTTCCAGAACAAGAACCCAACTCTCCACACCGAAGTTTTCGCGTCCCGCGCCAGTCCCCCAACCCTCAACCCAGCAAATCGACCCTTACTAGAACGATGCCTGCAACCAACAACCGAAAAATCACGACCCCCGAAGTTTTCACCCACCGAGTGGGCACACAGCTCCGCTTCCACGGCCATTCCCGCTCCAGCACACAACAGTCAGGACCGGTCATGTGGTCGGGCAGGCTGCGACTTTGCCCAAAGGTCGGCGTCCGCGGCAGAAACCTTGAGTCGGGGGCAGCCGATCTCGGAACTCAACATGACCGTCGATAAACAAGCCACTGGCCAGCGATGGCAGGTCCCTCCGGGGCGTGCCGAATCAGGGACAGATTCACTCATCGGGAGCGTGTCTAGCCACCGAAAACAGTCATACTTCAGACACGAAGACGGCCCTGAGTGCTGCCAGCCTTCGCGGTGAAAGGGTTTGAAACACTGTGTCTTCGGTTCGGATCGTCAATTGCAGGATGAGCTCGCTCAGCTTGCTGACGATCGCTTGTCTGGTTATCAGGTCCGTAGTCCCCTGCACGTTTAAGAGTTCCTTGTGGCAGTGGAATGCTAAGCGGCGTTCGTCCGCCTCTGTTATCTCACCGTTTATCAAGGCGATGCGGATGAGCGCGGCCAAGAGGGCGGCGGCTTCGCCGGGAGTGGATGTGTCTCCTGATTGATTGATTACTGCCAGCTTCGACTTGGGGGTTTCGGATAAGCGAAAAGTCCCTTTGTTGATCCAGCCGGCACAATTCTGCGTAACGGTCCTGACACGGCGTTTCATCTGAAGCGCTGTGTGGGAAGTGCCCATCTCAGCAAATCGCATTTTCGTTCCATCCTTTGGCTGACTTGGAGCCTTGAAGGGCCTCTCTCTTGCGCTCTCCCGGACCGGCTAGGGCGGCGATAAATCAGTCCACACCTGCGTGGACTTTTGGTTTTACCCCCACCCTTTTTGAGTGTCAAGACTTGGCTGGTGTCGCGCCTAAGGATTCGGGCTGACTGTGGGTACGCCGCTCCGTTCTCGCGCCCAAGCGCAGGGAGTCCAAGCACGCCGCGGCAGGGTTTCGTTCCCGTGCATGCTTCGAAAATTGTGGTTCTCAGCCGGGCCATGCGGCGGAGGGTAACTGCCTGTTGCTCTTCGCCTAACTGCGGCCGGAGCATTCCATTCAGTAGGCGCCACCGAGGTCGACTACGCGTTCGGACTCCAGGCAGCGTCCTTGCCAGCTAAGGTTCGACTGTTCAGGAAACTAGGAGAGCGGTAAGGGCCGCCATTCGGTGGGGAGAGAGGGTCTGAAAAGCGGTGTCTTCCGTTCGGACGGCCAGGTGAAAGCATAAAGTACGTAGCTTGCTCACAATGGCAGATCTGCTTTCCAAAGCTGTCGACGCGTCGACACTTCTCAGCTCCTCAAGGCACTGAAGAGCCAAATTGCGTTCGGGAGCCTGGGTGATCTCTCCATTCATCAAGGCGGTATCTATCAGTGCCACCAGGAGCGCTGCTGCTTCTTCAGGTGTGGAAGTTTCTGCAATGTAAGTCATGTCAACTCACAGCCCTACTGAGCATAGTTTTGTTATGCGGAATGCTACTCCCGCGGACGCAGCGTCGCGAGTCCGAAGGCCTGTAAACCTTGCGGTTTGCCTGCCCGACCCATTTAGACCGGACAAGAGGCCTACGACGTGGAGAAGTCCAGCGGGGGCTTGCCGGGTACCCAAACAGGAAGACCAGGTCGGTGGGAGTTGCGAAAGCCCTTCCCACCGAGCCCCGCCTTTCGGCGTTCCGCCTGTCACAGAACGGGCAAGCCCTATTCGTCGTGGTTTGTCTCCAGGATCCGCACGAGTCCGTCAAGCGCTTCCCCTGCTCCATCGCCCTCAGCGCGCAGTACCACCACATCGCCGTGTGAGGCGCCAAGGCTCATGAGAGAAAGGATGCTGGCAGCATCCATTGCGTCGCTGGCCGGCTCCCCGTCACGCCCAATCGTTACGTCCACGTCCAGTTCCGATACAGCTGCGGCGAAGATGGCAGCCGGTCGCGCGTGGAGGCCGACACGGCTGGCTATGGTGGCGGTTCGTTCAGTCATTGTTTCTCCTTCTGTTCTGGCCCGGGTAGGGGCCAAGTTGTTTGGGTTAGTAAAAAAGAGGGCATAGGGACTGGCCTGGCTGCGGCGAAGCAATTTTCTTCGCCCAATCGTTCTTCAGCCTTACAGGGGTGGCGGGCGCGAGTGCTTCGTAAGCGCAGTTCATCTCGAAGCAATCCGGAGGTCGGCAGACCACTAATTGAAGGCGCTACGGTCAAGAGGTGAGTCAGGGGTGGGCGTCCCAAGGCGGCCCAATTCGGGTAGCAGCAGGAGTTCCTCCAGATCTTTGATCCTGTGATCCGGTTCGACTCCCCGGACCGGGCGACCTGGACCCGACGGGGCTTGCCTCAATATGCACAAGGCAAGACCAGCTCTGCGACCTGCGAGAATATCGCGATCTAACCGGTCCCCCACGAAGCATGCTTCGTGGGCCGGTGTCTGGACTGCGGCAAGCGCCTCTTCCAGGAGTTGGGGCCCGGGCTTCCTGTACCCAACTTCGTCAGAGAACAAGGTGGCGTCAAACAGCTCCAGCAGACCGTCATGGCGCAGCTGCACCCGTGCTGCTGCACCAGAAAGACAATTACTTGCCAACACAAGTTTCTTCCCGCCATGCCGGAGATTCTTCAAGACTTGTGCCACGCCGGGGTTTGCGGGTCTGGAGATCACTTGCAGCTCAAGTTCCTGCGTGAGGCGAGCGGTATTGGCAAGGATCACGTCCCTTTCCACGTCCTGCCAGCCGTACGTGACGAGATCCCAGAATGTGTCTTGTGACATCTCCAACGGAATCCTCCGACGGTTTTGCAGGCGCTTCCATCCGTCGTACGCACCCCACGCACCTTCGATATCTTCGCTGATAATGGCGGGGCTCAACCGAGAGTGTGGAATAAGCCTATGAACGAAATGACCCATGGCCTCAAACCCGTGGGCAGGTTTCTGTACATCTGCCAGAACTCCTCCGTAATCAAAAATAACTGTCGCTATCGCCGTCATCCTGCCTCTCCCCACGGGCTCCTCCTGCCAGGGCTCTGCGTCCGTTCCTCAGCAGCGACCTCCAGGCATGGAGTACGACGCTTCTTGTGCACACCTTCTCGCCATTGAAGTTCCTTTGCCCCCACGTCCAGCTCGTAGTCAAGGAGCGGGGACTCCAACTCCCCTGGGATGTCCACCACGGATGCCGTTATTTCCCCGGAACTGACATCAATTAGGGAGAAGGCCCCGTGGTTCCAGCCGCGGATGTGTGAATTTTCAGCTAGGACATCCTGACTGTATGCGAGGGCAGGGCCGCACCAAACCAGCATTCCATGCCACATCGCCGAGCAGGGGTGGTGATAGTGACCTGTCACGATGCCCTTTACGTCGCTGCCTTTCAGAGCCGTTGATAGATCGGCGGAGTTACGAAGACCGGCGAAGCGCAGCTGCGGCATGGGCGAGGAAATCGGTGGATGATGCATGCTAAGCAATGTTCCTAATGGCGCTGGCTCTTGCGCCATTGCCTCAATCCATTCAAGCTGTTCATCGCTGAGCTCCCCGTAGGAACGTCCTGGGACGGAAGAATCGACTGCCAGGAGTCTGACACCCCCAACCATTCTCATATGGTCGTGGCTGTCCCCCGGGCGCCGAACAGCGTCTGAAGGGATGACTCCAAACAGTGCATCGAATTTTTCCCGGTTGTCATGATTACCCATCAGGGCGACTACGGGGCGGCGCAGTGCACCTTCAAGCAGCTCACTAAACTGCAAGACCTCGTCGTAGTCCCACCCGGAGGACCTGTCCACTAAATCTCCAGTCAGAAGAACGATGTCCGGCGCCGGGTCCACGGTCATCATCATGTCCATAACGGTCGCCAGACGGAGACTGATGTCTCCCGTCTTGTGCAGAAGCGCGCTTCGGTTCATCGTGTGAAGGTCGGTGATTTGAAGGAAACGGACCCTATCGCCCATGCAGCATCATCCCTCATCCGTCATACCGGGCATACACTGGAGCGGTTCCACGAACCTTTGGCGTATGCATATTTGTGCAAACCATGATCAAACACGTGTAAACTAATTGAAGCTGACGCCGACCACATACACAACCCCTTGGGATTGATATTGTGGCTGAAGTCAGGAAGTTCGCGAACAGAGGGAAACGATGGATCTGTCTACTGATCGCACGCCTGCTCCAGCACTCTTGGCCGCGGCGACGTCAAAGATGGACGCACGACTGCTTAGGATGCTCTAATGCCCTCTGCCCGCGAACCCGCCCTCCTTGCCCGCGCCGCACGCCTCTACTACGTCGAGGGCCGATCCCAGGCTGAAGTTGCGGCCGCCATCGGCGTTTCCCGCTCCAACGTTTCCCGCGTTCTTGCCGCCGCCCGCGAGCAGGGGATAGTAGAAATCCGCATTAACGACTCTTTCGAAAGGGATCTTCCTCTCGAACAGCAACTGCAGAGGGCCTATGGCCTAAGTGAATGCCGCGTCGCTTCACGGAACGACTTCCAGTCGCCGCTACTGCAAATCGGCGGCCTGGGTGCCGCCTGGGTGAAGGAGAACTTGCCCGACACGGGGGCCATTGCGGTGTCATGGGGATCTACGGTTCAGGCTGTTGTTGACGCCTTTGAGGCGGAGCCAATTCACACAGGCCTGCAAGTCCTGCCGCTGATTGGTGGCCTCTCAATAGTCAACGCCGCCGCTGACGGTAACGTCCTGGTACGTTCGCTCGCGCTGAAGCTTGGCGCCCGTGAAGCACGCCTGAACGCCCCCGCCGTTGTCGGCTCCCAGGAGAGCCGGGATACTTTTCTGCGGGAGCCCTCCATCAGCAGCGTCCTTGACGCCGCCGGAGCCGCCGAATTCGCCCTCGTGGGCATTGGTGGGGTGGGAAGCGGCGCGTCCGCGGCCATCATCGAAGCGATGCAATTTACCCCCGATGAACTACGGCAGTTCCAGCAATCAGGGGCTGTGGGCGACTGTTGCACGCGGTTTTTCGATGAAAGGGGCAGGCCCGTCGATTCTCCGGCCGATGGCCGGGTCGTCAGTATAGATCTGGATGCATTGCGCAAAATCAAGAAAGTTGTCGGCGTCGCAACCGGGGCGAACAAGGCCAAAGGGGTGCGGGGGGCATTGTTGGGAGGCTATATCGACGTGCTCATCACCGACACTGCCCTTGCAACGGCCCTCCTGTCGTCTGGGCAGGGGTCCCTCCCGGTCCCGTCAAGAGCTGAGTGACCGCGAGCAGCTAGCTGCAACAGCGAATTCTCATATCACCCCTGTCCCACACCCGGCACAAGCCGGCGGGTCGTGGGTCCTTCGTGCAGCTTCGGCCGCCACACGCCTCCGGCACGTTCGCTTAAGCCCGACATATTTGGGCGCCTAAATCGAACCCGCTTCTCGGCAATTGTTGTCCTAACTCGGCTCCGACTTTCCTCCGCGGCCAGCAGCGCTGATTGCGGCTCAGATTCTCGGCGATGGGTCAAATGTGAGCCATCACCTGTCCAGAAACAGTTAGCCGCTTTGTCGCTGGCTATTCTGCTGTAACGCCGCGCCTTGTCGAGAGCCGACGTAAATCGTGTTTGAGGCGGTTGCTGTAGCGAGTGCGATGACCTTGGCGTCTGGACGCGACCCGCCGCTCCTTGCTGTGGCGACGACTCGAGCCCACCTTCCCGTCCTTGCACGTGGGGCAACTGCGGACCGTATGCGCCTCACTGTCAGGATCCTGACTAATTCGCTCCGTGAAATAAGCTGGCGTCTGCCCTCCCTACCAACTTTTTGCTGGAACCTCCTTCTGGGGGCCAAGCCGGGACTTCCACCAGGTCGCCCGCCCAACCACCCCAGCCCAAACACCCCAGTCCTCTCCTTCAGCAACTTGCCGAGTTGCTGGCTCGCGGTCTTCATCGAGGAGCCCCGTCCTGCGGGGCGTGCACGGCCGCGTCGTCAGCCCTTCCAGTTCGCAACAAGGTGCCCGGAGACACACACCCAGCGCCGCCACCGCCTGTCCGAGATCGGATCACCCGCCGCGAAGTGCAACCGCGGAATAAGCACCCACACCGGCCCGCTGGTCACACGGCATCGTGTCAGGATGGCGGCTCTATTTACAACCGTCACGCGGCTCATTCATCGGCTGCCATCTACGCGGATCGCGACGGTCAGCCTCGAAATTGAGGGTGCTTCGGGCGGCACGCCCAATGGAAAAGATCGCCATGGTTACCGACCGGAGACGAATTCGCCCTTCGGGCACTCCACGCGCAGGGCAACAGCGAGAACTGACGCTGAGTATCACTTGAAGGGAGGGACTTTTTGGTGTTATATGAATCACATGCAGATTTTGTGATTTCGGTTTTCACATTTGTGCAGACCGTCGGTGGGTGGATCTTTGATGATCGACCCGCTGCCTGAACCTCCATCTGTAGACGAAGACGTCACTTACGAAAGGAACATTGTGGGGATTCAACTACTGGCGCTCCAATTAGCCAATGAGCCAACACCTCCGCCGCCGGCCTCAGACAGCCCTGTCGTTCAAGGACTTGAGTGGGCCGCTTCAGGCTTCATCGGATTCTTCGAGGAGGCCGGCAAGAACTTCAGCGGCCTCGTCACCGGAATTCTCCCGACACTGATCGTCCTCCTGACCGCCATGTACGCGATCACTACCTGGATCGGTGAAGAGCGCGTTACCCGTGCAGTCCAATGGTCCGGAAGATACGCGATTACCCGGTACACCCTCATGCCTGTGTTGGCAGTGATCATGCTGACCAATCCCATGTGTTATTCGTTTGGAAAGTTCCTCCCCGAGCGCCAAAAACCAGCCTTTTACGACTCCGCAGTATCGTTCGTGCACCCCGTCACCTCATTTTTTCCGCAAGCAAATGCGGGCGAACTCTTCGTCTGGATGGGTGTATCGGCAGGTGTTCTGAAAGCAGCTCCGGAGAAGTACGCGCTCTTGGCGCTCCTCTACTTCCTAGTCGGGATCGTCGTGATCTTCCTGCGCGGCATCACGACCGAATGGATCACGAACATCATGATCAAGCGCACCGGTCAGGACGCTGTCTTTGACGAGTACGACAGGGCGTTCAAGGAAGCCGGAACTCGCCGGCACAAGGCAGGCAAAGCTGTTGCAGGAGGTGTCGCATAACCATGAGCGAGAAACAATACAACGCCGTACGTGTCAGCGCAGGCAACGGAGGATGGGGCCCGGGCTTCGTGCTCACTCCTACTGAAGAGAAAAATGTCGTCCTCTCGGTGACGGGTGGCGGAATCCATCCTGTGGCTGCACGGATTGCAGAGCTTACAGGGGGAGAAGCGGTAGACGGATTCGTGAACCATATGGATGACAGCCGTGTTCTTGCGGCCGTTATCAACTGCGGCGGGACCGCCCGCATCGGAGTCTATCCGCGCAAGAAGATCAGTACTGTCGATGTTTTTCCAGGGGAGCCCGGGGGGCCGCTGGCGCAATTCATCACGGAAGACCTCTTCGTTTCTGCCGTGGGTGTGCGAAACATAGAACTTGTTGGCGAGGCAGCATCGGTGCAAGCCGGCTCCGCCGCTGCAGAAGGGGCGGCTGGAGCGACAACAACAGCGGGTGCCGCAGACACCCGCGAACCCCGGAATCAGGACAGGCCCCTGTCGGGGTCGAGCTCGGCTACTGCAGCGGAGGAGGGTGCTAACAAAGAGCGCCGGACGGGCATCCTCGGTGCATTCTCTAACTTCGTGGTCAAATTCGGGACCGTCATCGGGCATCTGATATCTACCCTTTTGTCGTCCGGCCGCCAGGCCGTCAACCTGACCATCTCGACCATCCTGCCGTTCATGGCCTACGTCAGCCTCTTGGTTGGTTTCGTGACTTACACCGGCATCTCTGAGTGGATCGCAGCCGGTGTCCAGCCGCTTGCCTCAAACCCGCTCGGGCTGATCCTGCTGGGAGTCATCACGGGCATACCCGTCCTTTCGCCGATACTCGGGCCAGGGGCCGCAATCGCCCAGGTTGTAGGGGTGCTCATGGGAACCCAAATCGCTACCGGTGCCTTGCCCGTCCAGTACGCACTTCCCACGCTCTTCGCTATCGACGGTCAGGTGGGCTGCGACTTCATTCCCGTCGGGCTCTCGCTGGGAGAGGCAAAACCGGAAACGGTCGCCGTTGGAACTCCGGCGGTCCTCTTCTCGAGACTCATCACCTCGCCCTTGGCAGTGGTAATTGCCTGGTTGGCCAGCTTCCTCCTCGTTTGATCTGACAGAAAGAACTACAAAAGGTGACTTCAACGTTGAATACCCAGACCCAGTCCTATTTCCGCACTCAGGTCACTGCCGTGGCCGACGAAGCCAGGGACATGATTGAAGGTGGCGTGATGATCCTCTTCTCGCCCCCATGCCCCCCTGCGCTGGGGGACATCAGCGTTCTCCACGAACCCCTTCAACCACTTGAGCAGACGCCGCAGGTAGGCGACGTACTGAAGGTCGGGGCCGAATCGGCCGAACTCATCTCTGTTGGAGAAATCGCCGGCAACAATCTCAAAGAACTCGGTCACGTCGTTGTCTACTTCAATAAGGCTCCCGGCGACAAGATCCTGCCTGGCGCCCTCCATGTGGCAGCAGCTTTGACGGCCCCCGCCCCCGGCGACGTCATCGAACTACTCCGCGCCGCTGATGGCGGTTCACGGTGAACACCGAATTCGCACTCCTTCTCGGTGGAGCCTTGGTGCTGGGAGCGCTGTTGAGCTGGGCACAGCAACGCGCATATGCAAGGACAGTTCGTCGGATGGCTGACCAATACAGTGGACAGCCAGTTGCCCTCGTATCAGGCCGAGGCAAGGGCTTCGTTCGGGGCGCCATTGTTGTACTCGCCGTTGATGAACGATCCAGGCGCGTCGTGGCAGCCCAGGCCATGAAGGGTTCAACCGTCTTTGCCCGGTTCCGGCCTCACGCCGACCTTTTGGGCCCCCTCTCAAGCGCAACTGCCCGTGCCCACTCTGCCCTGATGGACAAGGCATTGCAGGAAGCGCAGAAGCAATACAAACAGCTCAGCTCAAAGCCCTTGTCACAAAAGACGGCTTAGGCGATACTTAAACACAAATGTGATTCATGTTTGCACCAAGGTGCATACCGTTGGATCGAAGAAAATCATTGAAAGGTTGGTGTTCCAGATGGGATACGTCAAGAAACTGCAGGACCGCGAACTCACGGCAGGGCGGCCTGTTCGTGTCGGTTTGGTGGGTGCAGGACAAATGGGAACCGGCTTCGTGGCCCAGATCGCCCGTCAGAAGGGCGTCGATATCACCGTCATTGCTGACGTCCAGCTTGAGCGGGCCGTGAAGGCATTCAAGAATGCCGGCATCGAAGAGGTAAGCCAGGCAGACGACGTGGCCAAGCTTGCAGCTGTCATCAATTCCGGTGGGCGTGCAGCCGTGAACGACGCACTCATCCTGCCGAAATTGCCGATCGACCTGGTTATCGAATGTTCGGGTGTTCCGGAGGTCGCGGCAAAGGTCGCGTTGGCGTCGCTGCTCGGCGGAAAGGACGTGGCACTGATGACTGTTGAAGCGGACGTCACTGTCGGCCTGCTTCTCGCCAAAATCGCCGCCCAGACAGGTCGAATCTACACGGTCTGCCGCGGCGATGAGCCCGTCGAATGCCTCAAGCTTGTCGAATATGTCCAGGACATCGGACTGGAGGTAGTCTGCGCGGGCAAGGGCAAGAACAACCCCCTGAACCACGACGCCACCCCGGATACCCTGACCGAAGAGGCCGCATCCAAGGGAATGAACCCCCGCATGCTCTGCAGCTTTGTGGACGGGACAAAGACCATGATCGAGATGGCAGCATTGTCTAATGCCACCGGGTTGCCGCTGTCGCAGCGGTCCATGATCGGCGCGCCGAGCACGGTTCCTGAACTGCATGACACCTTCCGCCCCGAGTCTGCAGGTGGCGTTCTGCCCAAGGAAGGCGTCGTTGACTACGCGACCGGCCCTGTCGCCCCCGGCGTGTTCGTTGTTGGAAAGACCGACGACCCGGTTGTTAGGGAAGAACTCGAGTACCTCAAGTTCGGTGAAGGACCCTACTACTCCTTCTACCGCCCGTACCACCTGGCAAGCATCGAGGCTGTATTGTCCATCGGCGAGGCCGTGATCGACCGGACGCCCTCGCTGGCTCCCGTCTGTTGGGAGTCAGACGTCGTGGCAACGGCAAAGAAGGATCTGAAAGCCGGAGAAACCATCGATGGCATCGGCGGTTTCACGGTTTACGGCGATGCGGTGGCAGCTGATACAGCTGCCAAGAATGGCGAATTGCCTATCGGGCTGGCGTACGGGGCAGTGCTCCGCCGGGACGTTCCCAAGGGTGCGGCCCTGACCTACGAAGACGTTGTCCTGGACGAGCGCAAAACCATCGTCGCCCTGCGCCGCATGCAGGATGTCCTGCTCACAGAAGGAACCCTGGCCGGCGAGATCCTCGCAACCCTGTGATGACCACAGCCTGCCAACCCCAGCTAACCGTTTCACCAGATGAGGGAAAATGACTGAAATAGCGAGCGACCCCACCCAGGCGCGCGAGGTGCTCAGCACGATGTGGAAGATCCGCAAATTCGAGGAGGGCGTGGACGATCTTTTCGGCCGCGGACTGATGCACGGAACGATGCACCTGTCCATAGGCCAGGAGGCCGTGGCCACAGCAGCCTGCCTTGCCCTTAACCGTGACGACTACATCACCTCCACCCACCGGGGTCACGGCCACTGCATCGCCAAGGGTGCAGACCTGGAAAAGATGATGGCTGAGCTTTTGGCCAAGGAAACCGGATACTGCCGGGGACGTGGCGGATCAATGCATATCGCAGACACCACAACCGGCAACCTCGGGGCGAACGGCATCGTCGCCGGAGGCGTGCCCATCGCAGCAGGTGCAGCACTTTCAGCACAGATGCGGGGCACGTCCCAGGTGGCCGTCTGCTTCCACGGGGACGGCGCCATGGGCGAAGGCGCATGGCATGAAGGCGTCATTCTTGCCGCGATGTGGGATCTCCCCGTCATTTTCATCTGTGAAAACAACAAGTACGGCATGTCGATGAATTCAGAAGAGGCCTTCCGGCTCGAACAGCTCTCAGACCGGGCCAAGGGCTACGGCATCCCCGGCTACACCGTTGACGGCAACGACATACAGGCCGTATTTGAAGTCGTGAACGAAGCTGTCACGAGGGCCCGCGCCGGGAACGGCCCCACGTTCATCGAAGCCAAGACCTACCGCTGGAAGGGTCACTCAAAAAGCGACAAAAACCTGTACCGCACACGGGAGGAAATCGCCGAATGGCGCGAACGGGACCCGATCCTGGCGTTCGAGCAGAAAGCTCTGGCAGCCGGCAGCCTAACCAGCCAGGACATAGAGCAGGTCCGCAACGAAGCCCGCGACGAACTCCGTGACGCCGTGCAAAAAGCAAACGCAGCACCGGACGCATCCGCCGACGAGCTCCTTTCCGCCGTATACGCGAGCTGACAGAAAGTATGGAATAGCAGTGGCTAATGAAGCAGTAGAACAACACAACCAACAAGTCCAGACGATGACCTACTCCGAAGCAATCCGCAGTGCGCTCGGACAGGCCATGGACGAAGACCCCACTGTCTTCATGATGGGTGAAGACATTGGAGTGTACGGCGGTGCGTTCGGTGTTACTGGAGAGCTCATCAAGAAAGTTGGCAAAGAGCGCCTGAGAGACACCACCATCAGCGAACTCGGCACTGTCGGCGCCGGTGTCGGTGCTGCCATGACCGGCATGAAACCAATCGTCGAAATCCAGTTTTCTGATTTCACGGCCCAGGCTATGGACCAGATTGCCAACCAGGCCGCCAAGATCCATTTCATGCTCGGCGGCGCGGTCAACGTACCCCTGGTTATCCGGGCACCGGGCGGATCGGGCACGGGGGCTGCGGCACAGCACTCACAGAGCCTTGAAGCGTGGTTTGCTCACATCCCAGGCCTGAAAGTCGTCATGCCGTCGACACCGGCTGAGGCGAAGGGCCTACTCCTGTCAGCCATTGACGACCCCAACCCGGTCATCGTAATCGAGCACAAACTGCTGTACCGCACCAGCGGCCCGGTGCCGGTAGCGGCCGAACGCACGCCCCTGGGCGTCGCCAAGGTACGCCGTCATGGGTCGGACATCACAATCCTCGCAACCGGCATCGAAGTATCACGCGCTCTTGAAGCAGCCGAAGAGCTGGCGGCCGCCGGCATCGAAGCAACCGTCATCGATCCCAGAACCCTGAAACCCCTGGATGAAGAGACCATTCTGAAGTCGGTGATGGAGACCGGACGTGTCCTCCTGGTTCAGGAAGCAGTACGGACGCTGGGTTTCATGTCCGAAGTCGCTGCCATCATCTCCGAGTCGGAAGCGTTCGTTCACCTGCGGGCGCCCATCAAGAGGCTCGCAGGACTGGACATCCCCATCCCTTACGCCCCTCAACTCGAGAAGGCGTCGGTGCCCCAAACCGACGACATCGTCAAGGCGGCGCTCCAGATGGTAAAGGAGTGGTGACATGGCCGAGATGCCACTGACCATGCCGAAGATGTCCATGACCATGGAAGAAGGCATCATGGTCGCTTGGTTCAAAGGTGCCGGAGATGCCGTCGCTGCCGGAGAGCCCGTATGCGAGGTCACCACGGACAAGGTGGAGATGGAGGTTGAAAGCCCGGTTGACGGAACCTTAAGCCGGATCGTCGCCTCCCCCGAAGATGTCATCAAAGTTGGCGACCCCATCGCTTTCATCAACACCGAGGCCGAAGACCTGTTTGGAGATCTCCTGGGCGGACAGCCAGAACCGACGGCGTCCCTCGAGGCGACCGACGGAGGGGCCGTTCCCGAGAACGCAGAGGCACCGGCCGCTCAACCCGCACAGGACAGCGCCCCGGCGTCCGTCTCCCGCCCAACTGCCGTCCCCCTCGCCCGCCGGCTGGCCGAGCAGGACCACCTCGATCTCGCAACTGTTAAAGGCACCGGTCCGTGGGGCGCGGTCCGCGTCCAGGACATCGAACAACTCTCTGCTAACTCCGTACATCCCAAGCAGGTCCAGCCCACCACGCCGGCGCGCCCAGCACAGGAGGTTGTTCCGGCATCCCAGACGGCGACGGTTACAGGAGTCGACCAAGGCTGGCTGAGGATGCGTACCCAGGTGGCGAAGGTCATGTCGGCGTCCGCGATCATCCCCCAGTTCACCGCATACGCGGATGTGGACCTCAGCAGACTGGCCAAGGTCCGCAAGACTCTCCTTGGAGGGGCAAGTTGGACGACCATTCTCATCAAGGCCCAGGCACTCGCCCTGCGCACGCACCATCATCTGAATGACTACTGGGAGGACTCGAACGTAGTTCGGAATCCCCATATCGGCATCGGGTTGGCCGTTGATTCGGAAAGGGGCCTTTTGGCGCCAGTGCTCCACAACCCGGACCTGGTCCCGCTCCTGGAGTTGAACGAGCAAGTGCGCTCAACCGCCCAGGCCGTGCGCGAGGGAAAGACCAGCCTGGCAGCCCTGTCAGGAGGGACTGCGGTGTTTTCGAACCTCGGATCTTACGGCGTCGATTCGTTCAACGCCTTGCTGACCCCCCGTCAGTCCACGGCCATTTCCTGCGGCACCGTTGGTCCGAAAGTCATGGCCACGGGCGAGGACACTTTCGGTGTGCGGACAGGCTGCACCGTGGGCCTAACCGTAGATCACCGGATCGCCGATGGGGCGGACGCCGCGCGGTACCTCAACACCCTGAGGGAGATCCTTTCCGATCCAACCCGACTGGGCGCAATCAAGTAGGGGCGAGCTTCAGGCCCCCCATCCCCGGGTAGCACGGTCCGCTCACCTGTCTTCGGAGTGGCCAAGCCCCGCCGCGACCTCCTGGCGGTCCCCGGAGGAAAGGAAGATGGTGTTCCGTGTCCAAGCGCGACCGGAACACCATCTTCCAAACAAACACAACGAACTGCTCCGGCACCCCAGAGGGGGCATGCCGGGCTCAGACACGCAACCGGCAAGGGAACTCAGTGGGAAATATTTTGTGGTTTTCGGAAGTAGGCATGGACGACGTGCATCGCGTCGGAGGCAAGAACGCCTCGCTTGGCGAGATGATTCAGAACCTGACCGCCGCCGGCGTCAATATACCTCCTGGTTTTGCAACCTCCGCTGATGCCTTCCGGCATTTCCTTGCCTCCGCGGGTCTGACGGACCTGATCGAGCGAGAGCTCAGGGATTTGGACGTTACTGACGTTGAAGCCTTGGCTGCCAGCGGTGCCCGCATCAGGGCCGCGATCAACGCAACACCCTTCCCCGAATCCTTCGAAAAAGAAATCCGGGACGCGTATCAGACGCTTGTGGCTGCAGCTTCGGAGGACCAGGTCTCTTGGGCCGTACGCTCGAGCGCGACCGCAGAAGACCTTCCTGATGCCTCGTTCGCCGGGCAGCAAGAAACGTTCCTCAACGTTTCCGGTATCGACAACATCCTGGTTTCCGTCAAGGAAGTTTTTGCGTCCCTCTACAATGATCGCGCCATCGCCTACCGGGTCCACCACGGCTTCACACACGCGGATGTAGCCATTTCAGCTGGTGTGCAGCGTATGGTGCGCTCAGATCTTGCGGCATCGGGTGTTATGTTCACCATGGACACCGAGGCGGGATTCCAGGAAGCTGTCTTCATCACCTCGTCGTATGGGCTGGGTGAAGCAGTGGTCCAGGGTGCGGTGAATCCTGACGAGTTTTACGTGTACAAACCCGGCCTTCGGGAAGGCCGGCCCGCCATCCTGAAGCGAGGCCTCGGCGAGAAAGCTGTGCAGATGGTTTACGCCGAAGCGGAATCAGGGCGTAACGTCGAATTCACTGACGTCCCAGCCGAACTCCGTGACCGGTTCAGCATCAGCGATGACGAAATCCATGAACTCGCCCGGCAAGCGCTCAAAATCGAACAGCACTACGGACGCCCCATGGACATCGAATGGGGCAAAGATGGATCCGATGGACGCCTTTACATCCTCCAGGCACGCCCTGAAACGGTCCAGTCCCGGCAACCGGCAGGACTGCTGACAAGGTACCGCCTGTTGGAACAGGGTGAAGTGCTCCTGGAAGGGCGCGCGATCGGACAGCGCATCGGCGCCGGAACCGTCCGCGTCCTCGGCTCGCTGGAGAACATGTCCCAGTTTCAGCCGGGAGAGGTACTCGTCGCAGACATGACCGACCCTGACTGGGAACCGATCATGAAGCGGGCGTCAGCCATCGTCACCAACAGGGGCGGCCGCACCTGCCATGCGGCTATCATCGCCCGGGAACTGGGCATCCCTGCAATCGTAGGCACGGGCAACGCAACCACTGCACTCTCCGAGGGCACGGAAGTGACAGTCTCCTGCGCCAGTGGAGAAACGGGACTCGTTTTCCAAGGAAAGCTCGACTTCGAGATAGAGGAAAATACCGCAGAAGAAACTGGCGAGCTGCCCACAAAGATCATGATGAACGTCGGCACCCCCGAGCAGGCATTCAGCTTCGCCCGGTTACCCCACGCCGGTGTTGGGCTGGCCCGGCTGGAATTCATCATCAATCGTCAAATCGGCATCCATCCCAAGATATTGCTTGCGATGGAAGAAAGCGGCCCGGGGCAACAGCCGGGTATCCCGGAAAGCACCATGGCCGAAATCCGACGCAGAACGGCAGCCTACGCCGGCCCACGGGACTACTACATTCAGCGTTTGGCCGAGGGCATCGCCACGCTCGGGGCAGCATTCGCCCCACACCCGGTAATCATCCGACTCTCGGACTTCAAGTCCAACGAATATGCGAACCTTCTGGGCGGGAACCAGTACGAGCCCGAAGAGGAAAACCCGATGATCGGATTCCGTGGAGCCGCGCGCTATCTCTCTTCCGACTTCCAGGCCGCCTTCGAGCTTGAATGCCAGGCAGTGAAGTACGTGCGCGACATCATGGGACTAACCAACATCAAACTAATGGTCCCCTTCGTCCGCACGGTGCCTGAGGCGCGCGCCGTTGTTGACCTGCTGGCGGCCAACGGGCTGAACCGTGGTGTGAACGGCCTGGAAGTGATCATGATGTGCGAACTCCCGGTCAACGCATTGATGGCCGACGAATTCCTCGAACACTTCGACGGATTCTCCATCGGCTCCAACGACCTGACCCAGCTCACGCTTGGACTCGACCGGGATTCAGCGCTGGTTGCCGAAAGCTTCGACGAAAGAAACCAGGCCGTAAAACACCTGATCAGCCTTGCCATCCAAAGTTGCAAAGCACAGGGCAAATACGTCGGGATATGCGGCCAAGGGCCCAGCGATCACCCCGACTTCGCTGAATGGCTCGTGGCCCAGGGGATAGATTCTCTCTCCTTGAACCCTGACAGCGTTGTGGAAACCAGGGCGCGGATTGCTGCCATCAAGGTCAGACCACTCACGACTGTCTAGCTGATTGCCCGTCGCTGAGTAGCGCTCCTGCTCCCCAAGGAAACCATGTGAACCATCCACTCGCACGACCAGTGTTTTTTCTCTCGGACAGTACGGGGATCACTGCGGAGACCCTCGGCAATACGCTTCTCACCCAATTCCCTCAAGAACGATTTGACAGGGACACCATTCCCTTCGTCACGTCACAGGAACAAGCAATTGAAGCGGTTGCCAGGATTGACGGCCTGGCTGACATCGGGCCGCGCCCAATCGTCTTCTCCACAGCCGTCAACAGCGAGATACGGGCAATCCTCAGCCGCAGCGGGGGGCTGCTTATCGATTTCTTCGGGACCCATATCGGAGGACTTGAAGCAACGCTAAACAGCCCCGCTAGCGGTGAGCCCGGGCAAGCGCATGGTCTTGGGAATGTCGCTAGATACCAATCCAGGATGGCTGCCGTCGAGTATGCTCTCGAGCACGATGACGGTCAGTCAATCCGCGCGCTGGAGCATGCTGAATTGATTCTTCTGGCACCGTCCCGCTGCGGGAAGACTCCTACCACGATGTATCTCGCGCTGCAGCATGGCCTCCTTGCTGCCAACTTCCCGCTCGTAGAAGAAGACTTCGAACGGGGCATGCTTCCACCCCTGCTGCTTCCACATCTCAGCAAGTGCTTTGGGTTAACTTCTGACCCGGTACGGCTGAGCCAAATCCGCAGCGAACGCCGCCGCGAATCAAAGTATGCCTCCTTGCGGCAGTGCCGATACGAAGTGCGCGAGGCGGAGGAAATGTATCTTGCAAAGAAGATCCCCTACGTCAACTCAGCAAGCATGTCGGTGGAGGAAATTGCGGCCACCATCCTCCAGCGAATGCACCTTCATCATTGATCGCGATCTCCTGCACACGCCTGTCGGCGGCCAAGGACCACTAGGGCGCAAAGCAAGGCAACACGTTCCGTGTGCATTACCCCTTTCAAGCCCCGAGCATCACAGAGGCGGCACTGCCACCTGACCGTCCCAAAGGAAAAAGACATGGATATCGACAGGCCGATGTCGCCGATCACAACACGGACCGGCGGTAGCTTTCATGGAAAGCAATCCGTCATGAATTGGGGAAGGATTCAAAGGGGAACGCAGATCGCGCTCATCCAGGATTGCCAACGAATAGCATCTGGCTGGGTTGATGACGTGATGCCTGACGGCAGCGGACTCTGGCTGATCCAACAGGACGACGGCGAACGCAGGTTCTTCCTCAAAGTGGACGGCATCTCAGCGGTCCGGCTGCAAGGGATGCCGTGCGGCGGCCTTCCGTTCCCTAAAACTTGACGACGAGTCGCCAGCATAGAGGGGATGCCAGATCCAGCGGGCTCGGCCTGACGGGCACCCTACTCACATCCCATTTCACATTACAGCCAACATCGGAAAGGTACCCAATGCCCGCGCCAAACGCCAACGACGGCCCTCCCCTGGCCGGCAAAGTCCTGACGCATCTGCAAAACTGGCCCGGGGATCCGTCTCTGGCAGTGGTCGGAGAACAAGGGATTCTCGGTTGTCACGATTCCGGTCGAGTTTATCGCTTTGCCTCTGTCACGAAGCTACTGACTGCTCTGACCGTGCTGGACGCTGCGGAGAGCGGTGCCATCTCACTCACTGATCCAGCCGGACCTAAAGGTTCCACTGTTCTCCACCTGTTGGCGCACGCTTCAGGTGTGAACTTCGAAGACGGGAGGGTTAAAGCCCCCGCCGGATCCCGAAGAATTTACTCCAACGCAGGGATCGACATTGCCGCCGCACACCTTACTGCCACGAGCGGCAAAGATTTCAAGGACGAAATGTGGGACCGAGTACTGGAGCCTTTGGGCATGCGGCACACCACACTGCGCGGCGCACCGTCCAAAGGCGCTGAAGGGACAATTGCTGATGTGGCGCTGCTGGCTCAGGAGCTGCTGCAGCCGATGTTGTTTCCTGGCTCTGTAGAGAGGCTCTCATCCCTCGCCTTCCCTGGCTTGTCCGGCTTCCTTCCAGGCTTTGGACACCATGCCGACAATGACTGGGGTGCAGGAGCTGAGATCCGAGGGACCAAGTCTCCCCACTGGACCAGCCCGGATAACTCGCCCACAGCCTTCGGACATTTCGGCGTCAGCGGCAGCTTCCTGTGGGTGGACCGCGATGCAGGACTGGCTTGCGCTGCACTTTCGACTGTGGATTTTGATACTTGGGCAGCCCGCTCATGGCCCGAGACCTCGACGGCCGTACTGCGCTCGTACGCCCTCCCGAACCGTAGGATTCCGGCAGCTGTATCTGCAGGCATGCCTCAGCCCACGACTTGATCGCCGCAATGACGGCCAGGCATAAACCAAAGAAGCAATAAGGAGTACGAACGTGAGTGTGGTGCCAGAAGGCCGGCGTTTGCTGCGCGTGGAAGCGCGCAACGCCGCTACACCTCTCGAACGCAAACCCGAGTGGATGAGAAGTAGGGTCAAGACCGGGCCGAGTTTCGTTGGACTAAAGAAACTGGTGCATCGTGAAGGCCTCCACACGGTTTGCGAGGAGGCGGGGTGCCCCAACATTTTCGAGTGCTGGGAAGACAAAGAAGCAACGTTCCTGATCGGCGGCTCGCAATGCACGAGACGCTGCGACTTCTGCCAAATCGATACGGGAAAGCCGGACCCGCTTGATCTGACGGAACCGGTTAAAGTCGCGGAGTCTGTGCGGACCATGGGCCTAAAATACGCCACAGTCACTGGAGTCGCCCGGGACGATCAGGCCGACGAGGGAGCCTGGCTATACGCCGAAACCATCCGCCAGATCCATTCTCTAAACCCGGGAACCGGTGTGGAAATACTCATTCCTGACTTCACCGGGCACCGCCCGCTCATCCAACAGGTCATCGACGCCCGCCCCGAAGTTTTCGCTCACAACGTGGAAACAGTCCCACGGATTTTCAAGTCGATTCGTCCCGCCTTCCGCTATGAGCGATCCCTGGATGTCATCCGGCAAGGCCAAGAGAACAACATGGTCACAAAGTCCAATCTCATACTGGGCATGGGCGAGACCCGTCAGGAGATATCCGAAACGCTACAGGAACTGCATGAGGCGGGATGCGATCTGATCACCATAAATCAGTACCTACGCCCAAGCCCCAGGCACCATCCTGTTGCCCGCTGGGTCAAACCCGAGGAATTCGTCGACCTTCGTAGAGAGGCAGAGGAAATCGGATTCCTAGGGGTCATGAGCGGACCCTTAGTTCGTTCCTCATACCGGGCCGGTCGGTTGTGGGCAGAAGCCTCGAGCAAAAAAGGCCACAAACTTCCTAACCAACCTGCAAATCTTCAGGCATAACACCGGCGTACCGACCGTTTGGTATTGTCGCCGCCTTCCGGAACAGAGTCGTCTCCCCCACACCGAATGACTCCGGAGGGTCTCACGCCACCTTCATCCGAAATCGACCACAAAAAGGCACTTAGCAATGACGCAGACCCTAGCGGACCAAACCGCGCTCACTACCCATGAACAGGCGCCGAACCTGAAATCGGCAGGGCACGTTATCGTGGACACGCTCGTCGCCCATGGAGTCAAACGTGCCCATGTGGTGCCCGGCGAAAGTTTCCTTGATGTCCTTGACGGGCTTTACGACTCTGAAATCGAGACGGTTGTTTGCCGTCACGAAGGCGGGGCAAGCTACATGGCGGAAGCCGACGGCAAGATGCACCAACTTCCGGGCATCGCTATGGTTACCCGTGGGCCGGGGGCAGCAAATGCACACGTGGGCTTGCATACGTCTTGGCAGGATTCCACCCCAATGGTGCTTTTTGTGGGTCTAATCCCATTCGCACACCGAGACCGCGAAGCCTTCCAGGAGTTCGACATCAAGGCGTGGTTCGATAGCGGCGCCAAGCGCGTCATGGTCCTTGACCACGCGGAACGTGCCTCTGAAATCGTCGCTGAAGCCATGTTCGCGGCTATGAGCGGTCGGCCAGGTCCAGTGGTGGTCGGTCTCCCCGAAGACGTCATCCGTGAGCAGATCTCCTCCGAACTGCACCCTCCCATCCCGGTAGCTGCTGGGGGGATGACAACAACGGACGCAGCTGCACTGTCTGACGCCCTTGCCGCGTCCAAAAAGCCGCTCTTTGTCACAGGCGGGAACGACTGGACCCAGGAATGCGCCGACCGCCTCACAGGGTGGCTGGAAAAGCACCACATTCCCGCGGCAGCTGAGTGGCGCACCGAGGGCACGGTCCCGTTCGACTCACCGTCCTACGTTGGCCCCATAGGTTACGGGCGGCCCCGCCCAACATATGACCTACTCGAAGAAACGGACTTGCTGGTTTTTGTGGGCACCGTCCCCGGGGACGTTATAACGGACGGCTTCGTCTGTCGGCAGGATTGGAACAAGAAGAACTTCCTCGTCACCATCGACCCCTCGCTCCGCGGCCGTTCCGGTCCAGTTTCCTACCAAATCGTCGCCAAACCGGAGGTTTTCATCCGGGACTTGGCTAAGATCAACCTTCCCGTCAAAGACGAATGGACGAAGTGGACGGCCAAAATGCGCGCTGAACAGGAATCCTTCGCAGCGCTGCCCCCGGCCACACCCTCTTCCGGCCAGGCACGGATGGATACATTGATGGCGAACCTTGTGCCCACGCTGCCTCGGGACGCCATGATCACGTTAGGGGCGGGCGAGCACACCAACTGGGCACACCGCTACTTTCCCACGCAGCGCTACGCGTCCATGATCAGCGCCCGGAACGGCTCCATGGGGTATTCCGTTCCCTCCGCGATCGCAGCCTCCCTGGAATACCCCGGCAGACGGGTCGTCACCATCGCTGGAGACGGCGAGTTCCTCATGAACGGACAAGAACTTGCCACAGCTGCCCAATATGGGGCAACTCCGTTGGTGATTGTGATGGACAACCAAGAATACGGCACCATCCGCAGCCACCAGGAAAAGCACTACCCCCACCGGGTCTCAGGCACCCAGCTCAAAAACCCTGAATTTGCGCTCATGGCCCAGGCCTTCGGAGGTTTTGGCATAAAAGTCCAACATGATTCCGAAATTCCCGCTGCTATAGACGCTGCACTTCAGGCAATCGATCATGACAAAGTGTTCGCACTTATCCACCTCGTGGTCGAGCAGAGGGTCAAAGCCTACTAGGCGCACCCCTCAAGTGCAGCGCCAGCGCCTAAAAACCGCGGTTGAACCCGCACGCAATGCAAGCAACCGACACCTCCGAAGGATTTTTCCATGACTGTCTCCGAGATCTCCGCTGCCATCACCCAGGAGCGTGAGGCGTCCCTGCTCGCCTCGGTGCCCACGGGCCTGCTGATCAATGGGGAGTGGCGGGACGCGTCCGACGGCGGCACGTTCGACGTGAACGACCCCGCCACCGGGCAGGTCCTCGCCACCCTCGCCTCCGCCACGAGCGAGGACGCGATCGCCGCGCTGGACGCCGCTGACGCCGCCCAAGCCTCCTGGGCCCGCACCGCACCCCGGACCCGTGCCGACATCCTGCGCCTGGCCTTCGACCTCGTGACCGAACGGGCCGAGGACTTCGCGCTGTTGATGACCCTGGAAATGGGCAAGCCGCTGGCCGAAGCCCGCGGCGAAGTCACCTACGGCGCCGAGTTTCTGCGCTGGTTCTCCGAGGAAACCGTCCGGGACTACGGCCGCTACCTCACCACCCCCGAAGGCAAAAACAAGATCCTGGTTCAGCACAAACCCGTCGGCCCCTGCCTTCTCATCACCCCTTGGAACTTCCCACTGGCCATGGCCACCCGCAAAGTCGCACCCGCCGTCGCCGCCGGCTGCACCATGGTCCTCAAACCCGCCAAACTCACCCCGCTCACCGCGCAATACTTCGCCCAGACCATGCTCGATGCCGGACTGCCCGCCGGCGTCCTCAACGTCGTCTCTTCCTCGTCAGCCTCCGGGATCTCCGGGCCGCTGTTGAAGGATTCGCGGCTGCGGAAAGTCTCCTTCACCGGCTCCACCCCGGTCGGCAAACGGCTCATGGCCGACGCCGCGCAGAACGTGCTGCGCACCTCGATGGAACTGGGCGGGAACGCACCCTTCATCGTGTTCGAAGACGCCGACCTCGACGCCGCCGTCGAAGGCGCCGTAGCGGCCAAGATGCGGAACATGGGCGAAGCCTGCACCGCAGCCAACCGCTTCCTCGTTCAGAACTCCGTCGCACACGAGTTCACCACCAAGTTCGCTGCCGCGATGGGCGCCCTGATCACCGGACGTGGCACCGAGCCCGCAACAAAGGTAGGTCCGCTGATCGATGGCGGTGCCCGGGATGACGTGCACGCCCTGGTGAGGGCCGCCGTCGACGCCGGAGCAGTGGCCGTTACCGGCGGCGCCCCCGTAGACGGGCCCGGCTACTTCTACCAGCCCACCGTCCTTGCGGACGTTCCCAACGACGCCGCGATCCTGGGCCAGGAAATCTTCGGGCCCGTAGCGCCCGTCACCACCTTCAGTACCGAGGAAGACGCCATCCGGCTCGCCAACGCCAGCGAATACGGCCTCGCCTCCTACCTCTACAGCCGCGACTTCAACCGCCTCCTGCGCGTAGCAGAGCAGATCGAGTTCGGCATGGTCGGCTTCAACGCCGGCGTTATCTCCAACGCCGCCGCGCCCTTCGGAGGTGTCAAACAATCCGGTCTGGGACGCGAAGGCGGATCAGAAGGTATCGCCGAATACACCACCACCCAATACATCGGCGTCGCCGACCCCTACGCCAGCTAACCCTTCCCAGGCGGGGTGCGTCTCCCGCGAGCCGGCTCTGGCAACTGGTTGGCGGGCCTTCACCCGTTCCTCTGGCAACTGACGGGTGTGGGCAGTGTGGGGTTTGGATGAAAAACATGCATGCCCCACCCCCGCAGTTTCGGAGTACACCCCCCATCTGAGCTCGAGGGAGCATTGAAATGACTTACATGGAGCCCGTCGTTTTCTTCGATCCGTTTGCTGCTGAGCACCTGACGACACAGCCTTCATCATGTCCTGAACCTTCGAATCAGGGTCGACCTGAAAGCTCGCCAGCGCGGCAACCCGCTCAGTCTCGCCGCGAACGTGAAGTGCAACAGCTGATCCATGACCTGGCACTTTTGGCGGCAAGAAGAAAAGCGCCTGCCACGGACGCTGAAGCGCAGGGCTTGGCGAGGCGCCGGGTCGATGTCACCAGCTGGGGCAACGAACTCTGACTACTTGTCCAGTTACTCAATATCCAAAGCTGACATCAGAGACCAGTAGACGCGAAGAGCAGGCAGTTCAACAACTCCTACTTGTCGCCCACAACCGATCCCCTGGCGGCCCGGCATGCGGGAACGGCGGCCGAGGTAGCGCCACTTGCCGCTTGCGCTTCATAAGACATGAAGGGGCCTCGTCTTCGACTGGTTGTCCGCGCTCGTTTCGTTTGAGTTTGATTGACCACATTCGTCGGTTCAGTGCATCAAGACTTGCATGCCCAGCACAGTGCCGGCGCGTTTATCGTCGAGCCGCGTGATCAAGTCCTCGGGCAGATCTATAGATGACGCGCCATATCAAAGCCAGACAACTGTATACAGTTGGCTCGGCTTAAACATCACGGCCAGAAAGTCAGCCCTTAGCAATCAAACCGAGTACCAGGAGCAGTGAGTTGTCAGCGCAGCGCTCTTATCAGCAGCCGTTTTCGCCCTCGATACCCCATCAAACACTGCCTGCGACCGGGGCAGCACTACGGCAGCAGCTCAACATATTCTCACCAGGCTCATACGGAAGGGCAGCCCATGTCAGAGGCATTCAAGCGCTTTACCGCACTCATCCGGCTTCGATTTGTTGAATCAGCATGCGAGGGAGATTCCCACTGCCACGCCCAGCTCCGCGACCTTCTAGCGGTACCCGATCTATGGGCCTACGGGTCTAGCTCGGACTGGATCCGCACAGATGCTGGCGATGCCACTCGCGCCCCCTGTTGCAGCACAGAGGGCTTGCGCGTAAAGACATGATGTGTCAAACTCGGAGCTAGAAAGTGTATACAGTTTGGCATGAAGCTTTGCATGCGAGTGCGGCATTCATCGGAAGGCGGCAAGGTCGAGATGGCTGAAACATCAATGGAAGCAGTAGCCGGTGACACCGCTGCTGAACCCCGGAAGCTAGTTTCGTTCGCCCACCGTCAGCTGAGGGAGGCGATACTTACCAATGCGATTCCCGCGGACTCCACCATTAGCCAGGTCCAGCTTGCCAAGCATCTTGGCGTGAGCCGTACTCCGCTGCGTGAGGCACTCCGTCTGTTGGAGCATGAGGGCCTCGCCACCGTGGAAGTGAACAAGAAGGTGACGGTGGCCAACGTTTCGCCGGAGGATTTGGACGCACTCTATGCATTACGGATCCAGCAGGAATCACTTGCAATTTTTACGTCGGTGCAGAAAGCCGATCAGGACCGCCTTGACCGTTCGCGCGAGCACTTGGAGGGCATGCAATCTGCGATTGGCGACCACGATTATGTGCGCTGGGCTAATCATCACCGCATCTTTCACATGAGCCTGGTCGATGGCGTAAGCGATAGGTTTTGCAAATCCATTCGTCAGAATTTTGACCATGCTGAGCGATACCGCAGGATCTACGTCAATGAGTCTGATACAAACTGGAACCAGAGCCAGGTGGATCACCAAAGCATTTTTAATGCCCTAGTCGAGGGAAACCCGGCAGCGGCAGCAGAACTACTCGCCGGCCACTATTCACACACGGCCAAGGGCGTGCTTGCGGCCATCGACGCCGGATATACACCGGAACTGATGAATGCCGCAGTAACGATGGCGATCAGTCTCCGATTTCAGCAGAAATAACACCCAGATCCGCGTTCGAACCCACGCAGTTGGTTCCCCAGCATTACAGCGCCCAAGGCCCGCAAGCCAATTTTCCAGTGATCTACCAAGCGACTAGGTTTACCGCCTTTTGCTGCCTCAGGCGAGGGGGGAGCCGGGCCCGCTAAGACAACGCGATGAAATTTCCAATGGAGGAAGCGTGAGCATGAATACGTGCGGCCAATCAGGCCCCATTAACAGCCAGCAGAAGAACACGACGCCGCGGTTCCTTCTGCCCGCGGCCGCAGACAACGCAGCCATCGCGACTGAACGAATTGAAGCTGGCGATCTCATCGAAATTGACGGTCAGCTGCTCGCCGTCAAAACGGCTATTCCCAAGGGCCATCGCTTGTGCGTCAAGAGAATTCAGAAGGATGAAGAGGTGCTTTCTTGGGGTTATCCGTTCGGCTACGCATCCGTTGATATCAATCCTGGAGAATATCTTTGTAACGAACGGATGAAAGATGTCCTGACGATGCGGAACCCCCAGGACTACCCTCTTGGTCTTAGCGTAAATTTTACGGACAGGGACAGCACCAGGGAACAAACGCTCCCGCAGCGGCAGACCCTGGCCAAGAACGAGCGCAAGCAGGATTCCGGTCCGGCGTTCATGGGATATTACCGAGGTCCCGGTCGCGGTTGGGGCACTAGGAACGACGTCGCGATTATTGGTGTCACTTCACGCGCCCGGTCTCTGGTACTGGCGGCTACGGACGATCTCCAGGGTTACGTGCGTGGCTTGGAGAACGTCGACGCCCTCACGCCCGTCGTCCACACTGAAGGCGGCAGTTCCGGAGTCATGCACAACAAGGCCCTGCTTCTCAGGACGTTGGCCGGGTTTGCTGTAAATCCGAACATCGCAGCTGCTGTGTTCGTGAACGACCCCGATTCACCCGTTTCAAATGCCGAACTGCTCCACCAGCTCAATTCTTTCGGGAACGCCCATCTTGAGAGCAAGATCCGGTACTTCGTCAGCGACGATGATTCCGGCGAATCCGTTTCGGCGCTGACAGCACTCGTCCGGCCGCTCCTTGATGGTGCCGCGAAGTGTGTGCGCGAGCCCGCGCCGTTTGAAGGACTGAAAGTGGGGCTGCAGTGCGGCGGTTCGGACGCCTTCTCCGGGGTGACAGCCAATCCCTTGCTCGGCGCCGTGGTCGAGAAGCTGCTGCAGGCCGGCGCCACGGCAAACCTCGCCGAGACCGACGAACTTATCGGCGCCGAAGAGCACGTGCTGGCCAAGGTAGCTGACCGAAACATCGCAGAAGAGTTCCTGGCCAAACTCAACAACTTCAAAGATTATGCCCGACGCCACGGCCAGACCGCTGAAGGCAATGTTTCAGGAGGCAACCTCTACCGCGGTCTCTACAACATCACGCTGAAATCGCTGGGCGCTGGACGAAAAAAGGACCCCAACACCGCGCTCGAGCACGTCATCGCGTACGGAGAACGCATGGAGCTTCCTGGTTACTACTTCATGGACAGCCCCGGTAACGACTTGGAAAGCATCGCAGGTCAGGTCGCGGCCGGAGCAAACCTGATCCTTTTCACCACCGGAAACGGTTCGATCACCAACTTCCCGTTCGTTCCCACAATCAAGATCGTGACCACGAACGAACGCTTTGCCCTGCTCGAAACGGACATGGACTTCAACGCCGGCCTGCTACTCAATGGGCTG
Organism: Pseudarthrobacter sp. CC4; assembly: GCF_048957775.1. Lineage (NCBI taxonomy): Bacteria > Bacillati > Actinomycetota > Actinomycetes > Micrococcales > Micrococcaceae > Pseudarthrobacter > Pseudarthrobacter sp. CC4. Next base: position 28,280 of record NZ_JARCCZ010000019.1, read on the forward strand.
GGACAAGAAGACACCGCACAACAGTTGTTGGATCTCACCTGCCGCATTGCCTCTGGTGAAAAGAGCAAAGGCGAGTACACCGGACAGTCACAGGTCCAAATTTGGAGGGATTGGCGACAGGATGGCAGCCGGACCACGGACGCAAAACTCGGCTATTCCACAATCTGCTCCGGGGAACCCCTCCTCCCTGCCGCGCAACAAAGCGCGGTCCCGGCAGATTTCTCAAACAATTATGGCTCCGGAACGGAGCGCAGGCGGACTATCGAGATCCTGCCAACGAGCCTGTGTTCAGGCCAGGTCGCCGAGCAGATCGCCGCCAAGATGAACGCATCTCTCGCGGATGCAGGGTCAAACGCATGGGAAGTGGTCGCCCTGCCACACACGGAGGGATGCGGCGTCTCCGGAGGTGACGCAGAGGAAATCTATACCCGGACGATACTCGGCTACGCGATGCACCCGGCTGTCTCTCACACCATCTTCCTTGAGCATGGATGCGAGAAGACCCACAACGACTTCTTCAAAGACAGTTTGAGGCGCCGTGGAGTTGATACAACACACTTCGGATGGGCCGGGATCCAGAATTCTGGAGGCATCACGGCAGTGTCGGGCATCGTCGGCGACCTTATCCAAGAACATATCCGCGGACATGCAGTCAGCCCCGATGTACCAGGTGCACCGGCCAGCCGCATCATCGGCCTGGCAACAGCGACCACACCCAGCGAAACGGTGGCTGGAATGGCAGCTGACCTTGTCCAACGCCTGCTTGCCGAAGGAACCAGCGTCATCGTAAGCGAAACCGACCATCTGCTGACTTCGGAGACGTTCCTAATGGAACTCCAAATCGATGTCGCCGGGCCGACGATTCCCTATTCGGGATCAGTCGAGGCAGCTGGCCTGCATGTCATGCAGGCCAGCACGTCGGACTGGCTAGAGATCTCGACCGGGCTGGGCGCCACCGGCGCCGAAGCTCTCCTCGTTTTTGCCAACCAGCGCCCTGTCCAACCGCACCGGATGCTTCCGGTCCTTCAGATCGGCACCGGAACCACGCCCAGCACCCACAAAGTGTTTGACATCACCGCAGACAACCAGGATTTGTCGGTGACCAGCGGCGAAATCATCTCCAGACTCAACGAAATCCAGCGAGGTCACTACGTGCCTGTAGTGACTGCCCGCCCCAACGTGGGATTCCAGATATCGAGAGGGTCCTGGGGTATTTCGCTCTAAACATCCACAAGAACCGCCGAAAGAAAGAAAATTACCATGTCAGCACTGCTAAAGAACAAACTCGCCGCCCGCGCAGCCCAAGGTAATCCAATCCGTGTGGGATTCGTAGGTTCAGGCCGGATGGGCACCGGAGCCATCTGTCAGATCGGACAGATGCCCGGTATGGAGGTCACCGCCATCGCGGACATCAACACCGATCGTGCAGTTGAGGCATTCGAGAAGTCGGAGGTGAAACCCCAGCTCGTCACCGTATGCAATGAAGCAGCGGACGCAAAGCGCCTGATCAGCCAGGGACAGCGCATCGTCACCAACGACTGGCGGCTGCTGCTCGAGATCGGCGTTGACGTCATCGTCGAATCAACCGGAGTGCCCGAAGTCGGTGCCGAGGTCGCCATGCAATCAATCCTCAACCACATCCACGTCGTCATGCTCAACGTGGAGACAGACGTCGTTGTCGGTCCGATCCTTACCTCAATGGCCGACCGCAGCGGAGTCGTATACACGGTGTCGTCCGGCGATGAGCCTGGGCTGATCGGTGAGCTCTACGATCGATACACATCCCTGGGATTTAAGGTCATTGCCACCGGCAAGTCCCCCTCCAGCATCGGCGAATACGACCGCTACGCCACCCCTGACAGCGTGCGGGCGGATGCAGAGCGCTTGAAAATCAACCCCCACTTCCTCGTCACATTCCGGGATGCCACCAAAACCATGATCGAGATGGCAGCCGTATCTAATTACACGGGACTCAGAGCAGATGTCCGCGGCATGCATGGGCCTGTGGCTGGTGTCGAGGAAATCTGCCGGTTCTTCCGCCCTAAGGCCGAAGGCGGCGAACTCAACGGCACGGGTGTCATTGACTATGCGCGCCCCCTCAAGAACGACGACGGCAGCATCGACTTTTTCCGCTCGGTTACCCCCGGCGTCTTCATGGTCATCTACACCGACAATCAGCAGATCCGTGAAGACCTCGACTACTTGGACGTTTACGGCGACAACGGTTACTACGTCATGTACACCCCCTACCACCTGGTGACCAACGAGATCCCTCTCTCCATCGTCCAAGCGGTCGACTTCGGTGAGCCCACCGTGTTCCCCAAATACGGTCTGGTGTCGGAAGTCTTCGCAGCCGCCAAGAAGCCCCTCAGGAAGGGCGAGACCATCGACGGTGCCGGCGGGTTCGCCGTGTATTCCCTGGTGGACGACTACGAGACGTGCAAACAGGAGAACGTAGTTCCCCTCGGACTGCTCACGAACGCAAAGCTCACCCGCGACGTCGAAAAGGACCAGGTCATCACTTACGACATGGTCGAAATCAACAAGGAATCAGCCCTGTATCACCTTCGCTGCCTCCAGGACTCCATGGCCACGGCCTGACCCTGCCGGCCGTCCCTCATACAGACAAAGGATTCTGAATGCGCATCGCATCTATCAACGACCGTGCCACACTGATATTTGAAAATGGCGGGGACCTGCAAGGCGTCGACATCGAAAAATGGTCAAACGGCAAGTTTCCGTCGAACACACGTGAGCTACTCGCCCACCTTGACGAGCTGAAGTCCTGCGTGAAAGACCACGATTTTGACTCCGACACTTTCCCGGTTTCATGGGATTCATTGGAAAGTCCGATCACCGACCCCCGCCAAATCTTCGCCATCGGTATGAACTACCAGGCGCATGCTGAAGAAGTCTCGATCGCAGCTCCCGAAGTTCCAGCCGTTTTTACTAAATTCTCAACGTCGCTGTCAGGGGCACGGAAGGCAATTCAACTCCCCTCCGACAGCGTCGATTGGGAGATCGAACTCGTTGCCATCATTGGGCGCGGAGGCCGCAACATCTCCAAAGACGAAGCCCTGGATCACATCGCCGGCTACGCGGTTGGACAGGACCTATCAGACCGCGCCCTGCAATTCGCTGCAAGCTCATCACCCCAATTCTCACTCGGAAAGTCTTACGCCGGCTTCGCCCCAGTAGGGCCTTGGATGACGACCTCCGACGAGGTGACGGACCCCGGACAGTTGAAAATGCGCTGCACCGTAGGCGAGGAAGTGCTCCAAGACGGATCCACCGCAAACCTGATCTTCGACATCCCCACTCTGGTGGAGCACCTGTCATCCGTCGTTGAGCTTGCCCCGGGAGACCTGATCTTCACGGGAACGCCTGACGGCGTGGGCTTCGGTAGAAACCCCAAACGCTACCTGCGCACAGGCGAGGAGCTCGTCAGCACGATCGAGGGACTAGGCGAGATCAAACAGCTCTTCTCGTAAGCGAACTGGCCCTAAATGAGTCAGATCTTCCAATTCAAGAGCGGCCACTTCAACGGGGAGTGGCCGCTCCCCTTCCTCCAGGATCCACGGTTCAAAGGAGAACAACAGTGAGCTCCACCCTTACCCAGCGCGAGAAGAATCGCGCAACTGCTCTCGGCACCATGGTCGGTGCCGGCATCGAATGGTACGACTTCTACGTCTTCGGCATCGCAGCCGCCCTGGTCTTCAACCGGATATTTTTCCCTGGCGTTGACCCGGCCACCGGCACACTGCTGTCATTCGCTACATTCGCTACCGCATGGTTTGCCCGTCCTTTGGGCGGAATCATCTTCTCGCACCTCGGAGACAGGCTGGGCCGCAAGAACATCATGCTGGTGACACTCATCCTCATGGGTACAGCCACCACGGCAATCGGGCTGCTCCCCGACGCCGGCGCGATCGGAGTCTGGGCACCCATCAGCCTTGTCATCCTCAGATTCCTCCAAGGCCTGGCCTGCGGAGGTGAGTGGGGTGCCGCCACCGTAACCGCCGTTGAAAACGCCCCTCCGGGCAAACGCGGGCTGTTCGGCGCCTTCCCACAAATGGGTGTGCCGATGGGACTGTTTCTTTCCTCGGGTGTATCTCTCCTCTTCTACATGCTTCCCGAAGATCAGCTCCTCGCTTGGGGCTGGCGAGTCCCCTTCCTCCTCACCCTCGTGTTCGTCGTCGTTGGCCAATACATCCGCCGCCGCCTGCCCGAGAGCGAGGACTTCAAAGAAGCGGCCAAGAACGGCGAAATCGTACGCTTCCCGATGCTCGAGGCGCTACGTCGCCATCCCCGCGCAGTCCTGACCGTGTTTCTGGGACAGGCCATCATTAACGTCACCTTCTTCACCTCGACAACCTTCATCCTCGACTACGCCACCAAGCACGGATCCTTCGAGCGCACGACCGTCCTGGCGGTCGTTGCCCTTGCTGCTGTGGTGGATTTCTTCGCCATCCTCGCCGGCGGCCTGCTGGCAGACCGGATCGGAGCCAAGCGAGTCTACCTAACCGCCTGCGCAGCAGGAATCGTAGTCTTTGCGGCGATATTCCCCTTGACCGACACCGGCAATATCCTGGCACTCACTCTCGGCATAGCAGTCCTATTCCCCCTGGTACACGGCCTTGCCTTCGGCGCACAAGCCTCGTTTTTCGCAGGCCTATTTCCTCCCAACGTACGACTTTCGGGCATGTCCACCGGATTCCAGTTTTCAGGCATGGCATTTGGTGCACCACTCCCGCTGCTGGCCGGTTTCCTGATCGCCGCCGCTGGCGGCTCCCCTTGGCTTCTGATCGCCTACATCGGTGTCGTCGGCCTCATCAGCACCATTGGTACCCTCACCTCACCGCGCGAGTACGCGCCGGTCTTATCAACTCAGAAAGCGTCCCACGCGCACGCGAGCAACATTTAAGCGTTAGGTCTGGGATTCCCTGAAAATCAAGGTGCCCAGCACCGGTTCCGTAGCGCGACTCGCGGGTCGGACCTCCGATTCACGCTTGGATCAAGGTAGCCGTCACTCCTAAGCGGTACCCTTTCAAGTCCCAGGTGGCAGCGGCTTTGGGCCGCTGCCACCTTTTACTTTCAAAGACAACGGAAGCCAGATGACACTGCACCGCGTCACGCCACGGAAACATCTCGAATGGGAACTTACTGACTGACGCACTGGTTGAATTCCGCCACCACGGCCAAGTGATCAGAACTGGTTTCGTGGAAGACGCAATGCCCACTCCTCCGCCGTTTGGATAGCGCCCGACGCCTACCCATCCCCTCCGGATATTTGAGGCGGCCCAAGGCCATTACGTATGGGTCACCGCAGAAGCTCAGCGGCGACGTTAACCACCGGATGACATCGCAACAGTTCTTCGGAAAGAACTCACAGAAAAGCGCCTGAGGCGGCACAACGTCTGCCAGACCAAGTCACTGTTCAACCTCCGTGAACGGGAGCAGAAGTAGCTGCGAGGAGTATGAATGGCCGGCCTGCTCCCGGCTGCCCCGGAAGACGCAAGGCCTGACGGGCGAGGCTCGAGAGTACCACCGGGTACACGCTAAGGACGGGTGCCAACCTTGTTATCTCGGGATCGTGATGCCCAGCCTGGCCATGCGCCGGTAGATGGTCGCCCTGTTGATGCCGAGTTCGGTTGCCGCACCGCTTCCTGGGGCCCCTGGCGGCGAGAGACACCGGACGATTTCCTGACGTTCGACAAATTCGATCCGACTAAGGTTCAGGCTCCGTTTGCCCAATAGGTATGCGGGCAGATGGCTGACGTCGATGGTTTCTGTCTTGGCCGGGGCGGCTTGGATGACAGTAAAGAGTTCGTCGATGTTTTCCGGCCAGTCATGGGCCATTAGTGCCTTTTCTGCGGCAGAAGTGAAGTTGATTTCCCGCAGACGGATTTGGCGGGCAGCATATCTGGCCAGATGCATGACATCGTCGCCGCGTTCACGCGGCGACGGAGTGGAAACCACTGGTTCGAGCATTCCCGCCAAGGGATTCGGGATCCCGTCGAGCCTCTCGGCAGTGACGGCCCATGCGAGAGGGAGCGCTTCCGCTCTGGGAAACAGAAAGTGACCTCAGGGCGCGGAGGGCCTGGGAGTGGAGCTCTTATGCCGCCCAACAGCGCACCACAACTACCATGCCGTAAAGGAAGAAGCTTTTCCGAGAAGCTTTGCACCACAACTGGCGAAGTCATGTTGTGACCGCGGTCCCAGACACATGAATAGGTGTTGGCCACCCCCGACCAACCCGACAGAACTTGAACGAGGACCCGCATAACCCAGTACAGAGCAGGCGGAAGGCCACCCAGCCAGGGACTTGAACCGGCCACCCCACACACATGTATAGGCTCCACGGCGGCCGGGCCACAACCCGCAAACCTAGCGTCGGAAGGACACCACCACAATGATGTACACAGGTTAAAGCAAGAAGCCCCTCTGGCGAGGGGATATGCTCTGCCCGAGGTATGACTCGAAATGCATTCCAGGCCTTGAAAGTATTGGGAACCCGCGAAAACATGCGGAATCCAGGTCCGTTCGGCAGCTGTACGACCAGGTAGGAGGTCAAGAGTGTGGACAATGTCCACTCTCTTCTTTTTGGCGTCACCGGGGTGATTCCTCGACCGAAACCACCTGTCATTCTTAAGCTCCCATGTCGCCAGTCAAGCGGCAGTTGAACCATTCCCGTATTGGCTAGAGACTCGCGACTTTATGGAATCGAAGCTGCGCTCGGCCCCTCAACGGCCGCGAACAGATCCGACACTTCCTCGCGGGCAGGAGAGTATGACTTATCTAACCGTGGGCTCATCCCGTGGTGCCGGCCGTCGCTGCGTATGCCGTGGACTGCTCACGCACTTGCCGGATATAGGGATCGGAGTGGTTGTAGGCGTAAATCGCGTCGGTCCACCCGTCAGCGGTTGTGAGGTCGTGGCCCTGCGCGCACAGATAGGTTGCCGCGCTGAGGGCGGCATCATCGATATTGAATGGATCCGCCGTTCCATCCCAGTTCCCGTCCCGTCCTACGGGCTGCCACGTCGAAGGAGTGAACTACATCGGCCCCACAGCACGGTCCCAGCGGGTATCCCCGTCCAGGGTACTCACGTCCTCGTCGGCAATGGCGGCGAACCCGGCACCGTCAAGCACCGGGCCCACAATGCGGTGGCTCACCTGCCCCTTTGCAATGGGCTGCCTCCGCCAGCAGCCCGGATAACCCAATCGGCATCCGGGCTCATGGAGACGTTCACGGCTGTGGTCATGGCGACTAGATACCGTTTCGAGCTCAGCCTCCGCTCGCGGCGGTGAAGTAAAGGCGCGCCGGGCATGGACGCCGGGTTGCCCAAGCGCCCAGAACAAGGAAGCCGTGGAGACACAAACCGCGAACAGGACAAAGACGACGAGGCGTCTGAGACTAAGGTCCTCATCAAGCGAGGTTGACAAACAAGCGCGTGGTCATGATTTTCAAGGCCGCTCATTACGGAACTTCACCGAGCACCGACTAATCAAACCATCCCAAAGCCCCACCGTTGACAGGGGCTGAGCCCGGCACCGATTCCCCTCCTACGCCGTGAAGCGCGGCACCGACTCCTTATAGCTTAGTAGCTCATCCCACCGCAGAAGTCATGCTGCCTGATCCCGGTAACCCGATGAACAAGTAAAAGGCTAACTACTGCTTGTCATTCTGATATGCCCATGATCGCTGGGCGGGTCCTCCGCGCAACCAGGGCGCTACCGCGCCGACCCCGATAACGAAAACTTCTGCACACACATCGTGGGTGCAGTCCCTTGGATGAAGTTTTCGTCCCCCGGCGCCGGTCCCCCAAGTTGCACGCCGGCCCCTCAGCCCAGCGGGTGGTCCCCTACCAGAACGACGCCCACAACCAACAACCGCAGAAAAATCACCACTACTAGGGTGAAGGGAAATCACGGATCATGGAGAAGCTTACGATCACAACACCATCAGATGTCCTCAGCTTCATCGGACACACCTTGGGCTTCTGGCCCCAGGAAAGCCTGGTCTGCATCACCCTGAACGAAAACAGCATCGGCGCGACCCTGCGCATCGACCTGCCCCGCCAACCCGGGCAGGAACTCCCCTACGCACGCACCGTCGCCCACTACCTCACCAGCGACACCACTGCCACATCCATCCTCTTCGCCGTCTACACCTGCGAAACCACCCGCCCCGGCCAAGCCAGACCCCATTCCGGCACCATCGCCGCGCTCACCGGGGTCCTCGCCGAACAGGGCATCACCATCCGGGACGGACTCTTCGTCGGCGACGACACCTTCTCCCCCTACGACGGCGTACCCGGCACCAGCCTCACCCTGCCCGTCAGCTCCACCCAGACCAGTGCCATCAACGCCGAATTCATCTACCGCGGCAGCTTCATCGACCCCACCGACCAAGTCACCCTCCCAACCACCAGCCAGGAAAAGACCAAAGCGGCCGCCGTCCAACACCACATGGAATGGATCAGGACCCAACCAATAGATACCGCGCTCCAGCACGGCCGGAAACTCTGGGCAGACATGCTCAACTCCAAGGTCTTCCCAAGCGACGACGACTGCCACGCGCTCGTTGCTAACCTGCAGTTCCCTGCGATCCGCGACCGGCTCATCGCAGACATTCCCGGCGTGGACGAACCGATACAGCAGATCCTGTTCGCCCAAACCGACCAGGCCCCGAAGTGGTCACGGATCGAGTGGGCACAACAACTGCTCCTGCACGCCTACACCCGCACCAGCCCACAACACGCAGCACCGGTCCTCACAGCCATCGGCTACATCAACTGGTGGGAAGGCAAAGGCAGCAAAGCACACCAATTCCTCCAACTAGCCCTCGACACCGACCCCGCCTACCGCCTCGCCCGCCTCAGCGACCAAATGATCGGCTCCGGCCTCGTCGCCGGCTGGAACATGAACAAAAACACCGCCTACAAGGCACTGCCCTACGACCTGCCGTGAAGCACTTGTATCGCAGCCAGGAGGTGACGGAATATCCATTATCGGCTCTCTACCCGGCTAGCGGACGCGGGCGTGAGAGCTTCCGTTTCCACGATGTCCGGGCTTTCCCAGTTAGAGAGCTGGCGCGTAATGCCTCGAGCCTCCGCCAGGAAGGCGTCCTTGTTGCGACCAACGGCCTTGGCTCTGTTTACCGCGATAACTGACCAATAAATGCACGAAAGTGCTGAACGATCATTGCCCTTGCAGCTACCCCCCCAAGCACGCTTAGCCCGCCGTATACGCCCCGTCCACGACAACTTCGCTGCCGCTCATGTACGACGACTCGTCTGAGGCGAGGAACAGCACGGCTGAGGCAATCTCGTCAGGCCTGGCCCACCGGCCGAATGGAAAGCTCTCCGGCGGCAAGGAGGTGCCGGATTCCGTGCTGTTGAGCAGCATGGGTGTCTCCGTCTCTCCGGGACAGACAGCATTTACGCGAATGCCGTCTGCGGCCAGCTCAAGGGCTGCGGCTTTTGTCATCCCTCGGACTGCCCACTTGGACGCCACGTAGGCAAAATTGTCTTCGAAGGCCACCAGGCCGGAGGTGGAACAGATATTCACTATTGACCCGCCTCCGGCGTATCGCATTGCTGCAATAACACTTTGCATGCCAAGGAACGAGCCGATTTGGTTCACATCGATAACGGACCGGTATGTTTGCTCCGTAACGCTTTCGACTCGCGTCGATCGGAAAATTCCTGCGTTATTCACCATGACTGTCGGCGCTCCGAAATTGATTTCGCAGTGCCGGACAACCTCTGCCCAATCGGACGCAGAGGTAACGCTGTGGTTGGGCAGGAATTGGAAATTGTCGGAGCCCAGCTCGTTCACGAGCACACGCCCCTCCCCCTCAACAAGGTCAAAACCCACCACCTTTGCTCCCTCCCGTGCCAGGGCGCGGACATGTTCCACGCCCATGCCGCTGGCTGCTCCGCTCACGATCGCGATCTTGCCCTTGACTCGGTCCAATGTTCTTCTCTTTCTGTTTGCTGGGTGCTACTGCGCGGTGAAGGCGCCGTCGATGACAAGTTCGCTTCCGCTCATGTATGACGAGTCGTCCGAGGCGAGGAAGGCGACGGCGGCGCTGATTTCTTCAGGTTGCGCCCACCTTTTGAATGGCAGGTCAGTAGCTGGCGGAAGCGCTCCTGAGGGGGTGTCAGCTATGGCGCGAATCATCGGGGTGTCCGTGTCTCCCGGACATACGGCATTAACCCTGATGCCAGCTCTCGCCAGTTCCAGTGCTGCCGCTTTTGTCATTCCGCGCACCGCCCACTTTGATGCGACGTAGGGGAATAAATCGGCAAACCCGACGAGCGCTGCGGTGGATGCGATGTTGATAATGGATCCGCCGCCTTCCTGGAGCGATGGAATCAAGGCCTGCATTCCCAGGAAGGTGCCAACCTGGTTGATATCGATCACGCGGCGGTAGTCTTCCTCGGATACCTTTTCCAGTGTTTGCAGTGGAGAGATACCTGCATTGTTGACCAGTACATTCGGCGTGCCAAAATGCTGTCGCCCTGCCGATACCACCCTGGCCCAGTCCTGGGCATTCCTAACGTCTCCTCGGAGGAAGATCAGTTTATCTTCGCCAAATTCATGCACGAGTAGGGGTCCCGCGCCCTCATGCAGGTCGAAAGAGATGACCTTCGCCCCCTCCTGGATCATCCTGCGGGTGTGGCTGACGCCCATGCCGCTGGCTCCTCCGCTGATGACAGCGATCTTGCCGGTGAGACGTTGTGTCATGGTGGTGTCCTTCTTGGTAGTCGTGTCCGTAAGCCGGTGACCGCCTACTGGCGGCCGATTTTTTGGTAGACAGCAGGCTTGGCCTTCTGCAACCAGCGGCAGTACACAATGCCGCCCACCCACACCAAGGGAATAAGGATGGTGAAGGCCAAGGAAGCGATGGGTCCCGCCCCGATTAGCGAATCAACGTTGAGGAAGCTGAGCACCAGCACGATGGCGAGGCTGCCCAAGGCCAAGGCCGGGGCAATCGTCGTCTTCCATACCCCGCGACCTGGCACCTTGTGCTGATGGAAGTAAACGAGGACTGCTACGGAGACCAGGACCAGGAGCGCGACGACGACGATCGCACCTAGGCCGTTCAGGCGGATGTAGACCGTGAAGGCCTCCGTGCCGGCGGGGTCGAAGGCAGTGCCGGCGGCGATGGCTACAACTGCCGCGACTTCGAGCGCGGTGACAATAAGCGAGGCTACAAATGGGGAATGATGCCGGGCGTGTGCCACGCCCAGCGTCCGTGGTAGGACGCCGTCTTTGCCAAGAGAGTAGGCGTACCGGGCTACAGCGTTGTGTTGGGCCAGGAGGCAGGCAAACGTCGAGGAAACCACTAGGACGTTGATGATGCCAGGCACCACACTGCCCACGTAAGAAGCGGCGAGGTCGCCGAACATGGAGGCAACTGCTCCGCCCGCCCGGGCATCAGCCACCCCTTGCGGCCCCAAGGCAGTCAGCATTACCCAAGCCGCCACGAGGTAGAACAGCCCGATAAGGATGACGGCAATGTAGGTCGCCCTGGGAATTGTCTTGTTGGGGTCTTTGGCTTCCTCACGGTAGATCGCCGAGGACTCGAAACCCCCAAAGCACAGCATCGCGAACAACAGCACAAGACCAAAGTTTCCAGTGCTGGCACCGTCCCATGTCAAGGCACCCAGCGGTGGACCAGCAGGGCCTCCGTCGAAAAATACCCGCAGATTGAACACCAGGACGAGGACGACTTCCAGGATCAGGGCCACGCCAAGTGTCTTGGCCGAGAGCTCGATTTTGCGGTACGCAGCTACTCCCGCCAGGAGGGCGCCGAGCAACCCATAGAGGTACCACGGCAGATCGGGCCCATGGAATGTATCGACTACCAGCGCGCGTCCGTACACGCCAAACGCGGCCCACGTGGAGAGAAGGAGGACCAGGTAGCCCGACATGGCGAGGAAGGCGCCACCCAGCCCGGTCTCTCTGCCCAAGCCGGCAGTGATGTAGGCGTAGAAAGCGCCTGGGCGTTCCACATATCTGGTGACAGCCGTATATCCCACGGAGAACAAGAGCAGGATGACTGTGGCGACCCCCAGTGCGGCGATAATCCCGTTGCCCCCGAAGGCAACCATGGACGGCATCAGTCCCACAACCACCAGCAGCGGAGCGGCCCATGCTACGACGGAGAACAGGATGCTTCCAACGCCAAGATGGCCGCGAAGCTGGCTTGAAGGTTCAGTAGTATTGCGGAGGGCCGACTCGTGGCGTTCGGCACTGGTGAAATTACTCATAGTGGATCCCCTTGTCGAATTACTTCAGGTAATCGTGAGGTCGAGACTCCTGCAGGTACATCTTCGGACCTTGCGATGACTGTAGGCTAACGAGCGTTAGTTAGGCAAGGGATTTTCACAATATTTAGCGGCTCCAGCAGCCCCTCGCTGATTCCGGGGCACTCCAAAGCGGCGCTCCTGCACAGAGCGCAATTGTGTGGGCCTAACGGTTAAGTCAGGGCTTGGGTTCTGGTGCCAACTTCAAGAATGGAGCGGCTCAGGGCCACGGCGTGCTGCAGGAGAATTTCAAGTTCCGCGTCGCTGCCGCTCCATGCAGCCCAGCGTCCTGCACCGTCAAGGAGTGTAAAAATCACCCGGGTGGTCTGCCTGGAGAGCGGGAAGCCCATCTCACCGGCGGCAGCCGCATACATGTCCTCGTGCAGCGTCATCCAAGACGCCACTTCCTCGCACACCTCGTCGCTGAGGAAGCGGGCCACCCGGTCAGTTGCAACCAGGAGGTCCCAGAGATCCGCCTCGGGCCGTTGCAACTGCTGGGCGAGGTGGAAACGGACAAGGGCCGCCCAGTACTCCTCCGGGGTCGTGGTGGCTTCGACTGCTATCAGGAGGTCGCGGGCGAACCGATGGGTAAACCAACGGAGCGACTCGGCAACAATTTCGTCCTTGCCGTGCGGGAAGCTTGAGTACAGGCTGGGTGCCTTCATATCGAGTTCCCGACCCAACGTCCTCATGGTCACTGAATTAAAGCCATTGGCAGTAGCTAGGCGGAGGAACGCCCCAAGGATCCGTTGCCGGGCGGGTGTCTGAGATGACCAATCGCGGCTGGACAGGAAATCTCTGACAGCAGCGTTGGCCTGCTCGCGGGGCGAATTGTTCACTTCATCCTCACAGGGCTGGTTGATACCTCCATCATAACTAACGATAGTTAGGTCGGCAGTTCTCCCCCGAGCGCAGGCGCACCTACTGCCCAATCGAAATCTCGGCGGGTGTTAAGAAGGCGCCGCTATGCGCGGCACAAGGAATCTTGACCAGATAGGAATCCCCCGATGTCGGATCACTTTCAAATATCGCGCTATGGGTACTCCGCGAGCATCCGTCTCGGCGCTCAATCAATCGTTTCGGTTTTTGGCATGCCCACACGTCCTGCTTACGAGGCCGGCTCATCGTCAGCCGATGTTCGTGACGAAGATGAAGAATCCCGCCGCGGCGATTAAGAAGGCTGCCGGGCCCGACGGCACAAAAAGGATGCCCCGGATGTTGGCCAAGTTTTGCGGTCGACGGGCGGGCTTGCTCAAATGTGGGCCAATCAAGCCCAACCCGGCCGCTACCAAAATGAGGAAAATTCCGAAGTATTCCACCTACTGTCCCCCGCTGGCATTGTCAGGGTCCAATGCCACGGCGAGGTGCTTGCTCGAGCGCCCGGGGTCTATCTGCGAGACCTGCATGGCGCAACTGAAGCCGTCGGTGAGTACAAGGGCATCAGTGTCGCCTTTTGCGAGAGCCGAGATGACGGAGAGCTCGGCAACTTTCATGGACATGTCAAAGTGCTCGGCTTCAAAACCAAAGTTGCCGGCGACGCCACAGCAAGAGGAGGATTCCACGAGGTTCGGAACTCCCCAGGCTTTCAGGACGCGTTTTTGGGCACCTGAACCGAATACGGCGTGCTCGTGGCAGTGGGTTTGCAGCACAGCTGTCTCGGGGGCCAGCGCCGTGGGCTTCCACCCGTGTTCGACGGCTTCGTCAACAGCGACGGAGAACGAGCGGACTCTTGCCGCGACCCTGGCGGCGGCCGCGCCGCCTACCAGCTTTGGACCTTCATCACGGATGGTCGCGGCGCAGCTGGGCTCGAGGACAACGATATCCCGGTCCGTGCCGTCGTCGAATTTGCCTATCAGCCTGGTCAGCCGCTTTCGGGCGCCATCGCGTTGCCCGGTGGAGATCCACGTTAGCCCGCAGCAAGCATCGGGAGTACACCCAACGGAGTTGCCGACGTCGCGGAGCACCCGGGCTGCAGCCGGGACGACCTCGGGCCGGAAGGCGCGCGTAAAACTGTCGATGAACAGAAGGACGTCGGCGTTGGCCGTGAACCCGGCTTCCCGCACCTGTCGCCGGATTCTGCCGGTCGTTGCAAAAGCCGGAAGCCGCCGTCGCGCACTGATGCCCAACCATTCCCCCGCAAGCCGGAAGGGGCGAAATGCTGTCCCCGCGTTGGCCAGGGGTGCCACCCAGGTCAGCAGCGGGAGCCACTGCGGCAGCCAGCCGATGGAGTAGTGAGTGAAGGGCCGGATGCGCCCGCGGTAATGCTCATCGATCAGTTCCGACTTGGCCTCGGCGATGTCCACGCCGGTGGGGCAGTCGGCGGAACAGGCTTTGCAGGAAAGGCAGAGGTCAAGTGCTTCCCGAACTTCCGGGCTTGACCAGCCGTCCTGGCTGCTGCCTTGGGTCCGGGTCAGTTCCTGCAACACCCGGGCCCGGCCGCGGGTTGAATCCTTTTCATCCTTCGTGGCCCGGTAACTGGGACACATGAAGCCGCCAGTGGCGGACCGGCACCGTCCTACACCGATGCATGCGTGGGTGTTCCCGACGAACGGACTCGCCACCGGGAGGAGAGTACGGTCTCCGGAGGTGACAGTAGCGGCAGCCGGGGTTACGGTCAGCTGATCGTGGGTGGGGCCGGGTGCAACTACTCCTTCCAAGGCCAGCGAGGCGGAGAAAGGTTCCGGGTCGACGATGATTCCGGGGTTGAGGACCCCTGCCGGATCCCAGAGGCGTTTGAAGGCCTTGAAGATGCCCATCATCTCCTGGGAGTACATCACCTCAAGTAATTCGCTACGCGCGCGACCGTCACCGTGTTCCCCGGACAGCGAGCCGCCATGGGCCACAACCAGCTTGGCCGCTTCGCGGGTGAAGTCGTTGAATACCCTGCGCCCGGAGTCACTGCGCAGATCGTAATCCAACCGCATATGGACGCACCCTGCACCAAAGTGGCCGTACATACAGGCCGTATAGCCGTACTTCTTTACCAGTGGGAGCAAGTCAGCCAAGTAGTCAGCAAGCCGCTCCGGTGCAACCGCAGAATCTTCCCAGCCGGGCCACGTTTGCACTCCATCGATCCGTCTCGACGAGAGCCCTGCGCCGTCTTCGCGCACCCTCCACAGCGCGGCCCGTTCCAGGGGTTCCGTGACGATCGAATGGTCAATCACCCGGCCGTCGACGCTGAGCTTATCAACCAGGTCTTCACAGGAGGCGGCCGCCTGTTGAAGGGTGTCATCCGAAAACTCGACCAGGAGAAAGGCCTTGCCGTCCGGCAATGACTCCACGCTGGCCGCTCCCCTGCGGTGCCGCATGATGTCCACGATCGATACGTCAAGGCCCTCGATCGCACTCGGCTTTGCGGCCAGGATGGTCATCACGTCACGCGCGGAATCGATAGTGTTCGCGTAGCCAAGGCACAGCAGCGCGGTGGCCAAGGGCGTTTGCACAAGGCCCAACTTGGCCCGCACAACGATGGCGCACGTACCTTCGCTGCCTGCCAGTGCACTGGCCACGTTGAAACCCTGTTCCGGCAGCAGGTGGCCCACATGGTACCCGGAGACCTGCCGGGGAATGGTTTGCAGCTCCTTCCGGAGGACCGCCAGATGTGCTTTCGCCAGCGCTTGGAGGCCTTCCAGCAGTTCCTTCGCCCGGGCAACAGAATGGACGTCGTTTTCGTCGACGGCGCGAAGGAAATCCCGCCCTGCCCTGAGATACGCGCCGTCGGCCGTGACCAGCTCCACCTCCTGCACGTGATGGGTCATGCGGCCATATGCTACTGAGTGGTTTCCGCAGGCGTCGTTACCGATGGAGCCCCCTACCGTGGCGCGCGTCAGAGAAGAAGGGTCCGGGGCAAATGTCAGCTTGCCTATGGTGGTCTTTTCAACCTGCGCGCGCAGCTCACCAAGGACAACCCCCGCGTCTGTCCAGACCGTCGCCTGGCTGGCATCGAGGGTTTCCACAGTGGTCATGTGGCGGGAAAGGTCGATCACCAAACCGTCGCCTACTGCGTTTCCCGCCATCGAGGTTCCCCCGCCACGAGCGGTGGTCGGTACACCTGCGGCCGAGCATGCCCGCAAAACGTTTCGCACGTCGTCGACGTTCTTTGGGAAGGCGACGGCGGCTGGCCGTACGCGGTAGTTCGATGCGTCATAGGAGTACTCAGAGCGCCTTCGGGAAGAGTCGTCCACTTCGATGCCGTGATCCTTCAACCTGGCGAGCAGCTGCCTCAGTTTCGTGTCACCGTCGTCGTTGGGCATGGTCGAATTCTCCATTCGTAGTGGTCCGCAGGAAGTGTAGGCAGGTGCGGCGTAATCGGGGGTGTGCCAAAACAGAACGGGCACAGCGGATGCATCCGCTGTGCCCGTTGGATTGATGGAACTGCCTACTTCAAGAACTCGGAAAGGTTGTCCTTGGAGATGAGCGTGAACGGCAGCGTGTATCGGTTCTCCACGTTTCCGCCATTAAGGAAGTCAGTGACAACCTCAACTGCCTTGGCACCCTGGCCAGCAGAGTCTTGGCGGACCGTTGCCGACATAGTTCCTGCCTTGATTTCCTGCAGTGCCGGTTCCGTGCCGTCGACACCAACTACCGCCTTGAACTCGGCAGTGCGGCCAGCGTCAGCAATGGCCGAGGCCGCGCCAATGGCCATCTCGTCGTTGTTGGCAACCACGGCATCGATTTGGCCGGCACCAAAGCGCTGAAGAGTATCCTCCATGTTCCGCTTGGCGTCGTCGCGGCTGCCCTTGGCCTGGAACTCCGCAACCACTTTGAAGTTGTCGTTGATCTTGCTGTCAAAGCCACTCTTGCGGCGATCCGTCCACGACGCACCGTAAATTCCGGCGGCGAACACAATGTTGCCGCCTTCAGGAAGCGTCTTGTTCAAGTACTCGGCCTGCATTTCACCGGCCACGGTGTCATCTACACCGATGTAGCTCTTGTATCCAACGTCCGCACCCTCTGCGAATTCTGTGGACAGGATGAACAGCGGGATGTCGGCGGCGAGGACCCGCTTTGCCGCATTTTGGCTGGCTTCGCCGTCCAGGGGCTGCATGATGATGGCGTCGACCTGGCGGGTGAGGAGGTCCTCTACCTGGTTTAGTTCACTTCCGACATCTTTCTTGGAGTCGGTGATGTTCAGCTTGACGCCCTTTTCGTCGGCCGTCTTCTTCATCGCGTCGGTCATGTGGGCCAGGTCCGGGTCCTGCAGGTCAAGCACTACAACGCCAATGTTGTAGGTCTTGTCCGTCCCGCTGCTGTTGCCTGCATTGCTGCTGCCGGCACATCCTGTCAGGGTGAGGGCACCTGCTGCCATCATGGCTAGCGCTGCGGCGATTTTACGTTCCATTCGCATGGTTGTTCCTTTCGGGGGTTTTGACTGTACGCAAGGAGTTTTTTCCTTGTTTTGGGGTGGTTCGGTCAGTCCGACTTCCACCGGTTCAGGAGGACTGCGAGCACCAAAATGATGCCCTGCACGCCTTGCTGGTAGTAGGAGGAGACGCCCAGCAGGTTCATGCCGTTCATCACGACGCCCAACAGGAGGACCCCGATGACGGTTCCACGGATGGTGCCGACGCCGCCGAAGAGGCTCGTCCCACCGATCACGACGGCGGCGATCACCTGAAGCTCGTAGCCGGTACCGGCCACCGGCGCTGCACCATCCAGACGGGCAGTCAGGACAAGGCCACCCAGTGCGGCGGTGACACCGCCGATGAGATAAACAGTGAAAAGTACTCGGCTGGTGGAGATTCCCACTTTCTTGGCCGACTCTTCGTTTCCCCCGACTGCATAGACGTGTGAACCGAACTTGGTACGGCTCAGAACAAACTCACAGATCATTGCGGCCAGCAGAAAGATGATTACCGGGACGGGAATGGGACCGACGAAGCCAGACCCCAGCCATTCCGCAGGGCCGCTCAGGCCGGAAACCACTTGACCATCCGTGATGACCAGGGCCGCTGTGCGGGCTATGGCCATCGTGGCAAGCGTTGCCAGGAAGGGCAAGATGGCGCCCCACACCACCATCGCCGCGCTCAGGAATCCCACGAGCAGGCCAACGCCCAGACCCGCTATCAACGGCAACCAGAACGCCCCACCGCTGGCGGGGGCGAGCAACGCAAACGTCATGCCCGCCAGGCCCACGATGGAGCCGACTGAGAGGTCGATGCCCGCGGTAATCATGATGAACGTCATTCCCAAGGCGATCAGTCCAATGATGGACGACTGCCTGACCACGTTGACCACGTTGTTCAGGGTGAGGAAGTTGGGAGCAGCAAAAGTCAGGAAGGCAATAATCAGTACGAAGAACACGAGGATGCCGTAGTCCCCGACGAAGCGCTTGACCTTGGTGGCGGTCGACCCGCTCTTCAGGTCCGCGGGCCCCAGCTTTGTCTTGAGGTTATCCAATGTCAGGGTCACGAGTCGCTCCCGTTGATCGTCGTTCCGGGTGCTGCCATTGCGTTGACAACGGGCAGGGATGAGGTGGAGCCAATCTTGCGTCGCTCCTCGGGTATGCCGCCACCGTCGTCAACGTAGTCGTCCAACGTGCCGTGGGAAATGAGGTGTGCCACCTGGGACTCGGTGACGTCTCCCACCCGGAAGCGGCCCACCACTTGCCCCTGGCGCATGACGGCGAACCGGTCGGCCACGGCAAAGGCTTCGTCCAGCCGGTGCGTGATGATGATGACGGCTATTCCCAGGTCTTTGAGGCGCTGGGTCACCTCGATGAGCTTGTCCACTTTCGCGACTGAAAGGTTGGCGGTGGGCTCATCCATGATGATCAGCCGGGCATCGAAGGCCAGTGCCCGCCCGATCGCGACCGCTTGTCGCTGGCCCCCGGAGAGCCGCTTGACCTTGAGCCGGGGGTTGATGGGGATGTCCAGGCGTTCAAGCACCCGTTTGGTCTCGACTTCCATTTTCTTGCGGTCGATGATCCGCAGGAAGGGACCGAGGATGTTCTTTTGCGGTTCCCGTCCCAAGAAGATGTTGGTACGGACATCCAGGTTGTCTGCCAAGGCAAAGTCTTGGTACACCATCTCGACCCCCTGGTCACGGGAAGCTGAGGGGGTGGGAAACTCCGTCTTTTTTCCGTCGAGCTCGATGGAACCCCGATCGGGTTGGTAAACGCCCGTGAGTACCTTCATAAGCGTTGATTTGCCGGCAGCGTTGTCGCCAAGCAACGCGAAAGTTTCGCCGGGCTGGACATCGATGCTGACGCCGCGCAAAGCGGACACCGCCCCGAATGTCTTATGTATGTCCTTAAGGGCGACCAGTGGAGGGGTCGCCGGTGGTGCGTCGGTCATCTCATCCTCGTTCGATTGGGCTATGCAAATGAACCGGTGAAACAACTTAAGCGGCGGCGGTCGATCAAATTGTCTTAGTTTGATCCTGCAGTTCAGGGGTAGTTGAAAAGAATCCCTTTATTGCGTGACCCCCACCACACTGTTTCACTTACTTGAACTTTGACGGATTCAAGAATGCGGCATGTGTGCCAATTTGGAACAGCGAAATGAAGCGCCGGAGAATCAGCGTGGATCGTTTCAATTCAGAGCGGTTTCAAGCAGCCACGCTGACCCGAGATTCGGCGGGGACGCCGGCACACTTCCTATTTCAGGCTGTAGCCGAGCTCGTGTGGAGGAGTCGACGCACACCCCCGGGACAATCCACATGACGTCCCTGGGACCTGTCCTCTACGTGTCCGACGAGCGGTACCCCGCGCGGCTTTCGCGAGCAGACCGCGGCCCTTGTCCCTGCCTTCTGACAACCGTATCGTCGACGTGCATTCAGCCGTAACGCCCAGGTCTCCAGAGCCGTGCCGACACCGGCTCACCGCCCCGCCGCTGATTCGGTTGGTTCTGGGTGATCAGCGGGGAAGAGCTTGCCCTGGGCCGGAGATGCTGTTGCGAAACACCGCGGCCCAGGGCAAGCGGCATTGTTGGCTCCTCTAGGTAAGGACCACTTCTATCGCGACCCCAGTCCGGGCGGATTTCTCTGCAGCGTCGGCCAGGATCAGCGCTGCGCGGCCGTCCTCGAAGCCGGGGCTCCGCGAAGGCAGACCGCGTACCGCCCGCAGGAATTCGGCCACCTCCAGGCGGTAGGCTTCCGCGTACCGCTCGAGAAAAAAGTTTTGGTAAGGGCCGATCGCTTCGACCGCTCTGGCTCCCCAGTGCCGAACGAGAGCGTCATTCTTATTGCCCACCTGGAGCAAGCCCGCTGGACCGAAGGCCTCAATGCGCTGATCGTAGCCGTAGGCTGCGTGGCGTGAGTTCACGATGGTCACGAGCTCTTCCTTAGACCCGCGTAGGGTAACCACTGCCGAGTCGAAGTCGCCAGCATTGCGAATGTCCTCGCTGAAGGCGTTCGCGCCGCGCGCCGACACCTCGACAATGTCGGGTATGAAGTACCGCGCCATGTCCAGGTCGTGGATGGTCATGTCCCGAAAAATGCCGCCCGACTGCCTGACATAGGCTGCCGGCGGTTCTCCCGGATCTCGGCTGGTGATGACAAGCTGTTCCAGCGCACCGATCTCGCCAGCTCCCACACGGCGCTTCAGTTCCACGAAGTGCCTGTCGAAGCGCTTGTTGAAACCCAAGGCAATGGGGACATCCGCGGCAGCAGCCTTAGCCCGGATCGCGTCAACGCGGGAAATTTCCAGGTCGATGGGTTTCTCGCACAACACGGGCACACCGGCATCAATGGCTCTCTCCACCAGGTCCACGTGGGTCGCTGTTGGTGAGGCAACAATGACGGCATCGACTTCTCCTGAGGCAAAGACTTCCTCCGGGTCATCGCTTACGCGACCACCGAATTCGGCGGCTGTCTTTTTGGCGCCCTCTACGAACGGGTCACAGACCCAGGCGAGTGTTGCTTCCTCCAAGCTGGCCAAACTCAGCGCGTGGACCTGACCGATGCGTCCGGTCCCGAACAAGCCAATTCTGAGCTGTTGCGTCATTGCAGATCTCCGAACGTGTGTATCTTGAAAGGGAATTTCAATCAGTCTTTTGGCGGCCCAGGCGGGCATAAATGTCCGGGCGCTTGGACCGCAGCAGGAATGCATAAACAATGCCGCCAAAGAACAGGGCAAAGGTGAATGTCATAAAGATCGCGGTCATGATGGCCGAGCCACCGATGAGCTCGGGATAATTGGTGATTGCCAGGTAGGTGATCAGGCCCAGGAACACCACGCTGATCATGGGAGCAACTATGGTCTTCCAGACCGGCTCTGGAGCGAAGCTGCGGCGGCGGACGAAGTAGACGAGAACAGCAAAGCTCGTGATGAACATCAAGAGCAGCACTGCAAAGGTTCCACTGCCGCTGGCAATGGGATACAGCATCTCGGGAGCAACTCCCACCACGGTGAAAATCAGTGTAGCCGCGGCCCACAGGATGCCAACTGCCACTGCCGAAACGTAGGGCGACTTATGGCGGGGGTGGACCCGGCCGAGCGCGGAGGGCAGCGCCCCATCGGCCGCCAGCGAGAAGCTGTACCGGGCGGCGATGTTCTGGATCGAAAGCATTGAAGCCAGGATCGAGGTGATGAGAAGGACCACTGCAATGTCCGCGAAGATCTTGCCCACGAGGACCGTGGCGCCGTCATTGAAGAGGTTCACGGTGTTGGCGGCAGCTTCACCCTGAACTTTCTCTGCCCCAATGAATGTGGTGTAGGCCCAGGCCGCCACGGCGTAGAACAGCCCGATTCCCACTACCGCAATGTAGGTGGCCCGGGGGATGGTGCGGTCCGGATTCTTGACTTCGTCCCGGTAGATCACTGTCGCTTCAAACCCGAAGAAGTTTCCGACGGCGAACAGAAGTGCCAGCCCCAACCCGGCATCCGTAATCCACGGCATAGAGAAGCCGATGCCCTGCACCACCTCTCCGGATCCTGCGGCGAAAGCGGCGACGTCGAAGATGACCACGACTGCCGATTCCAGCAGCATGACGACCGTGAGGACCTTCGCGGAGAGATCAATGCGGTGATAAGCCAGGAGTGTGGTGATACCGATGATGCCAAGCCCATACCAGTACCAAGGGATATCGGGCCCGTTCAACGTGTTCACCACGAAGCTTTGGAGAGTCAAAGCAAAAAGCGAGGGTGCAAAGAACCCAATGAAAACGTATCCGAAGAGGGCCAGCAGCGCACCTCCAAGACCTGCCGGCTTACCCAGACCGGCCGTGACAAACGAGTAGAAACCGCCCGGCGCTTCAACGCTGCGGCTCATTTTCACGAAGCCCACAGAGAAGATCAGCAGCATGAGCGTCACTAGCAGGTAGATGCCCGGTGCCGTGTGCCCGCTGAAAAGAAGCATCACAGGCAAGGTGCCTGCAACTGTTGTCAGCGGAGAGGAAAAGGCGAGCACGTTCATCACGAGCTCACCCACGCCCATGTTGCCGCTGAGCTTGTGGTCCTGGGTCTGGGTCGGCGTTTTCGTCGTACCTCTTGTTGTGCTTGACATGTAATCCTCGTCACGAAATTTTGAGTGCTGAATCACACTACCGACGCGGATCGTGGGAGCACTGTACCAGCTTGGGACACGCGATCCCATGGGGCATTCCGGTCCTGTTTCCAGAACTTCGGAATACCCCATGGAATGCCTTCATTTAGGGTGCGTCAGACGCCAAGGCAGGAGTAGCCGGACCAAGTTTCTTCAGGTCCACCACGTCCTGCAGGGGCTCATGGGCCTTCCATAGTCTGAGATTACGTGCAAAACAATCCACTACTCTTCCGCGCCAGCCAATCAGGTCGCCGGAGGCATGCGGGGAGACGAGGATGTTCCGACGGCTCCACAGCGGGTTCCCTGCATCCAAGGGCTCATGTTCAAACACATCCAGTGCCGCCCCGCCCAGGTGCTTGGCGTCAAGGGCGTCAAGGAGGTCCTGCTCCACCACCACCGCCCCGCGGCCTACGTTGACCAGGCGCGCCCCGGGCCGCATCTTGCGGAACCGCGACGAGTTGAACAGCCCACGGGTTTCTGATGTGAGCGGCAGGGTCAGCACTACATCATCGGCCTGACCAAGAAGCTGGTCAAGCTCATCAAAGCCGGAGATGGACCCCAGCTGCGGATCATTCCTGGCAGACCGGCCCACAACGCTAACGGCCATTCCTGCAGCTCGCAGGAGGAGGACGGTTTCGCGGCCAACCGGTCCCGGCCCCACAACCAGGACTTTACGTCCCAGCAGCGGCTCGGTTTCGCGGTGCTGCCAGGTGCGTGCCTGCTGCAGCTCTATGGTGCGGCGCAGGTCTTTGGTGAACATCAGCAGGACGCCCAGGACCCACTCTGCGATGGGCCGCTCGCACACGCCGCGGGAGTTGCTGACAACGATGTTGCTGTTGATGATTTCATCGGTCATGAGGCTGTCAACGCCGATGCTTGACGTGTGGATCCACCGCAGCTCCCCCGGCCCCACCTCACGCAGGAGATTGGTCCTGAAGTCGTTCAGGAACAGGATCTCGGCGCCGGGCTGGGCGGCCCGGAACTCGTCCGCGGTGCGCACCACCACGACGTCTGCCTCGGCTTCCAACCGTTCAACAGGAGGGCGGGGGCGGCCCTCCTGGACAATTACCATCACTTTTGGTCTTGACACACTTTCCCCTTCCCGGGTCCGCGCCTAGGAGCAGCCCCTGCTTGTTCTTATGTTTGCAGCCGTTTACCAGCCGCCCTGCCAACCGCTCATCAGGCCGTATGGCAAGCGTTGTGGCTCCTCGTCCGGCAGGCCCTTGAGGAAGTCGAAGTCGCAACCTTCGTCGGCCTGGTTCACGTGATCGATGAAGAGCCGTCCGTAGCCGCGCCGGTATTTCGGTTCCGGAAGCTTGAGTTCTGCCAGCCGGCTCTCGATCTCTTCTGCAGGGATGTCCAAGTCCAGGCGCTGGTTCTCAACATCGAGCACGATGGGGTCCCCGTCCCGAACAATCGCCAGCGGTCCACCTACGGCGGCCTCCGGAGACACGTGCAGCACGGTGGTGCCAAAGGCGGTGCCGCTCATCCGGGCGTCGGATATGCGGACGATGTCGCGGATCCCGCGGCGCAGAAGCCTCTCGGGAATGGGAAGCATGCCCCATTCGGGCATGCCGGGAGCTCCTACAGGCCCGCTGTTGCGCAGGACCAAAACAGATTCTTCGGTAATGTCCAAGTCTGGATCGTCAATCCTGCGTCCCAGATCGTAAATGTCCTCGAAGACCACGGCTGAGCCCTTGTGCTGCAGCAGATCCTTGGACGCAGCACTCCTTTTGATGACCGCTCCGTTGGGTGCCAGAGACCCACGGACGACGGCGATGCCTCCGGA
The DNA here is from genome assembly GCF_048957775.1 of Pseudarthrobacter sp. CC4. Lineage (NCBI taxonomy): Bacteria > Bacillati > Actinomycetota > Actinomycetes > Micrococcales > Micrococcaceae > Pseudarthrobacter > Pseudarthrobacter sp. CC4. The sequence goes on from NZ_JARCCZ010000019.1 coordinate 52,870, forward strand.
GGCATCGAAGGGGGCCTCGAGAGTACTGACCACGACTCCGTCAGGTTCGGGGGCCGAACTGTAGCCTTTCGCAAGGGACTCCCCCGTGACCGTGAGTGCGTCCTTGTTCAGCAGAGGCGCCAGTTCCTTGAGTACGGTGGAGATGCCGCCAACCTGGAACAGTTGCTGCACCAAGTACTCGCCGGACGGACGGACGTTAACAATGCGAGGGGTCCGCTGGGAGATTTCATGGAAGCGGTCCAATGGCAGCTCATAGCCGACGCGCCTTGCGAGTGCCAGAAGGTGCACCACGGCGTTGGTGGAACCACCCACAGCCATCAGGAGGGTGATTGCGTTATCGAAGGCCTCTTTTGTCAATATTTCGCTGGGCTTTGGCCCCTGTGACAGGGCCATTTCCACTGCCCGGCGGCCGGTGGCTTCCGCTGCTTGGGCGCGACGCGCATCTACCGCAGGGATCGACGCAGTGCCCGGCAAACACATGCCGAGCGCTTCGACGAGGGACGTCATGGTGGAGGCTGTGCCCATCTCGCTGCAGTGTCCGGCAGAAGGTTTCGCAGCCGATTCAAGCTCGTCGAAGTCCGCCTCGGTGATCTTCCCTGCGCGGAGCTCATCTGCGTATTTCCAGGTGTCCGTGCCGACGCCAAGTTGCTTCCCCCGGAAGTGTGCGGGCTCTTGGGGCCCGCCGGTCAGCATGATGGTTGGAACATCTGCACTGGCGGCCCCCATGAGCTGAGCCGGGACTGTCTTGTCGCAACCGCCCAGGAGGACGATGGCGTCCAGCGGGTAGGCGCGGATGGACTCTTCAACGTCCATGGCCATGAGGTTTCGGAACTGCATGGCCGACGGCTTCATGAGACTTTCACCCAAGGAAATGGTGGGGAACTCCAGCGGTAGACCACCGGCCATGAGAACGCCGCGCTTGACGGCGTCTGCCAGCAGCTTGAAATGGATGTTGCAGTTGACCAGCTCCGACCAGGAGTTGGCGATGCCGATGACGGGCTTGTCCTTGAGGGCAAAGCGCGAGAAGCCCTCTGCCTGGATCGCTGTTCGGTGAACGAATCCGGTGAGGTCGTGCGGTGCGAACCATCGCGCGCTCCGGAGGTCCTTGTAGTTCGACTCTTCCATGTCTTTTAAAACTCCTTGGGCTTGTTCGCTCTTGACAGGTAAATTGGGGCGTTCCTACGCAGCTGTTGTGCCGCCGTCGAACGCCATGCTGGTTCCGGTAGCAAAAGTCCCTTCCACGGCTAGGAAATAGATAGCCGCTGCCACCTCGTCCGGATCCGCGAGCCGGTTTAGCGGCACCGTGCTTTCTTTCAAGCTCCGGGCTTCCGTTGGGTTCGGCGCCGCTGCCAGGCCCTCACGCACCATGGGTGTATCAATCGGCCCTGGACAAACGGCGTTCACGCGGACAAGGGGTGCGAGTTCCAGCGCCAGGGCGCGAGTCAGTCCCACAACACCAGCTTTGGCCGCGCAGTAATGAACAAGCCCCGGCATGCCCATGGCAGCGAGGTCGGATGCCACGTTGACGATCGAGCCTCCTCCTGACCGCCGCATGTGGAGCGCGGCTTCCCGCGCAACGAAGAAAGTGCCGGACAAGTTTGTCTCCAGCACTTCGTGCCAGCGCTCGTCGTTGAGGTCTTCCAGAGCAACGTGCCCGGCCACACCCGCAGCATTGATCACGACGTCCAAGCCGCCCAACGCGTAGATCGCACCCCGGACGGCGTTCTTGACTGCGGCGGCATCGGAGACATCGGCAACGACGGTGTGTGCACCGAAGTCGATCTCCTCAGCCACGCGCTGCAGTTCCGTAGAACGCCGGCCCAGCAGCGCCACCCGGGCTCCCCGTTTCGCGAAAAGCTTTGCGGTCGCTTCCCCAACACCCGACGTGGCACCGGTGATGAGGACCCGAAGGGATTCCGTTCGAAGTTGTTGATCTCGGTCCATCGGCGACGGCTCCTCTTGCTTGGCAGTAGCGGACTAGTACGTTCCACTAAAACAGCGCTCCCCTGCCTCCGGGTGTCTCAGATTGAGACACAGCACACACCGCCAACGTTCCTAGGCTGATCATCAGATGCCGCCGTCAGTCTGCGGCACAGCACCGCCGAGAGCGACAAACTAAGGAGTCCTTTTGGAACAGCAGAACCGCATTGGGGTTGGCCTGATTTCGGTCGGATGGATGGGTAGGTTGCATTCGCGCGCGTACCTGGCCACCAAACAGTTCTTTCCGGAACTGCCCCGGCATCCCGAGTTGGTGATCGCAGCGGACCCCGATGATGCGGGCCGCCATCATGCCGAGGACGCGCTTGGTTACAGGGAAACGGCCACGGATTACCGCAAGGTACTCGAGAACCCGGACGTGGACGTTGTGTCCATTTGCTCCCCGAACTTTCTCCACCATGAAATCGCACTGGCCACCATCGAGGCCGGCAAGCACTTCTGGATCGAGAAGCCCATGGGGCGCAGCGCGCAGGAATCCCGCGAGATAGCCCAGGGAGCTGAGGCCGCCGGGCTCATCACGTCCGTAGGCTTCAACTATCGGCATGCACCCGCCGTGGCGGAAGCTAGGCGCCTCATCCGGTCCGGCGCGCTGGGCCGCATCACCAACGTGCAGATCCGCCTCCTCACCGGCTACGCCTCGGATCCCACCCAGGTGTTCACCTGGCGGTACGAGCAGGCTCGTGCGGGATCCGGTGTGCTGGGCGACGTCCTCAGCCACGGATTCGACCTCGCCCAGTTCCTGGTGGGCCGCATAACGTCGCTGAATGCCGTCACCGAGACGTTCATCAAGGACCGGCCGCTGCCTGCCGGCAACTCCTCCAATTCCTTCGACATGGGCCAGGCCTCGGACGTCACCCGCGAGGTTGAGAACGAGGACTACACCGCCATGCTTGCCCGCTTCGATGGCGGCGCGATCGGCATGTTCGAATCCACCCGCGTCGCGATCGGTCCGCACGCCGAATACATCATCGAGGTGTACGGCACGGAAGGATCCCTGCGCTGGAATTTCGAACGGATGAACCAGTTGGAGCTGGCGACTGACCGCAGCGGCTACCGCACGATCATGACCCCGCCTTCCTTTGGAGAGTTTGGTCGCTTCCAGCCCGGCCCGGGCCCGGGAATCGGGTTCAACGACCTGAAGACAATCGAGGCTGCACTGTTCCTGCGGTCGGTGGCCGAAGGCAAGCAACTCGGCCCCTCGGTAGCTGACGGCTGGTCAGCTTCCGAACTGGTGGATGCTTCCTTGCGCAGCGCCAGTTCCGGAAACTGGGTGGAAATTCCCGAAGTTTCAGGGCACACGACGTACGGGGCCTGAGTTTCCGGGCTCCTGATGGCTTCGGACGATGAAAGGAGGCCGGATCACCACGATCCGGCCTCCTTTTGTCGTGCTTGCACACTATGGGTGCTGCTCCGCATCCTGTCCTAGTCCAGGGCGCGTCCGATCCGAATGTAGGTGTCCGGCTTCCGGCTTCGGAGGGCCAGCGCCACGAAGACGCCGACCGCGATCGACACGTATGGAATTAGAAGCAAGACTGTCAGCAGGAGTGGATCTCCTGCCACCAGCAGCTCCATGTTGAAGGACGCTGTCAACAAAGCGAACCCAATCCCTGCTAGGGCGACGATCGGAGCGATCAGCGTCCGCCAGAACGACATCGACGACCTGTTCCTGCGGAAATAAACAATGACGGCAACGGCAGTCAGGCAGAGCAGGAGCAGCATTCCATAAAAAGCAACGCCTGCGGCCGCCGCGTACAGGGAGTTCTCATCGCCGCCCGACAGTACCAGGACAAGCAGGACAAGCAGGAGAACGGCACCAACTGACACTGCGGCGCGGTGGGGAGAGCCATGTTTGGGGTGGACCGCCGCGATCGACTGCGGAAAAATGCCATCAACGGCGAGGGAATGAGTGTAGCGGGACAGGATGTTCTGCAGGGACAGACCTGAGGCAAAAAAGCTTGTGACCAGCAGGATGCCGATGACCTGGTTCGCGAAGGCTCCAAAGTAGCGCAGCAGCGCGTCAGGCATCATCGCCGTAGGGTCCGTCTGGGCTGCGGCCACTGCCTGTGATGTTCCCGTTGACAGGATCAGGGCAAACGCCGAGATGGCGTAGAAAATGCCCAGGAACGCAACCGCCAGGAAGGTGGCCCGGGGAATAGTGATGGCCGGTTCCTTGACCTCGTCCCTGTAGATGGCCGTCGCTTCAAATCCGTTGAACACTCCGATGCTGAACAACAGGAGGACACCGATGGTCGGGGTGAACAGGTTGGTCGGATCCCAAGGCTCGAAGGACGGACCCTCCGGGCCTCCGTTGGCGATGATGACCGCGTCAAAAATCGCTACCGAAAGGACCTCGACTGCCAGGATGACGGAGAGGACCTTGGCGGAGAGCTCCACGTTGAAGTAGCTCAGCACCCACGCAATGCCGAACATCACCATGCTCCATAACCACCAGGGGGTGGTCACAACATCCATGAAAGCGCCGAGCAGGTTGTTCACTGCGATGCCTGAAACGACAATGCAGGAGGTCACATTGAATCCGTAAGTAACCAACGCAAGGAAGGATCCGCCCAGGCCGAGGGGACGGCCCAAACCCTCACGGATGTAGGTGTAGAACGCACCTGGCCGCGGTATGGCCTTGGTCATTCCCGTGAACCCCATGGCAAAGAGTGCCATCAGGACAGCAACCGCGACGAAAGCGACCGGCACCCCTATCCCGAAGGAGATATTAACTGAGACAAAGCCGAAGACGACGCCCAAGGGAGCCGTGAAGGCCAGCACCGTGAAGAGCAGCCCGGTGGTTCCCATCCGGCCCCTCAGTTGGTACATGGACGATCGGGTTTCATGGTCTTCTGAATTGTCCGCTGCTGCGCGTTGGACGGGGAGTTCTTGTTTCACGTGTGTTCTCCTCGGAGGAGTGGAGTCGTCGTTGACTCGCACTGTGTCGGGTGAAAGGCCAGCCGGCTGGTCCTGCTGTTGTGAACTGGCGGGTGGCGTCAAGCGGGTTCCCCGTCAGTTCCTAGATTCTGATCGACGAACTCCACCTGAACTGTGTCAGGATGATGCATCCTGGGCAGACAAAACCTCAGCCGAGCGCCAGATCGAACCCTTTGGCTTCGTATGCTTCGATCTTGCGGTAAAGCGTGGATCTGCCGATCCCCAGCAGCACAGCGGCCCGCACCCGGTTACCGGAAGCCTCAGCGAGTGCGGCCCTGATCTGCTGGAGTTCCGCCTCTTCCAAGCGGGTGAGCGGCACGGTGCCCAGTCCGCGCAGCTGAACCGCGTTGAGATCCGACAGGTGCAGTTCGCCGCGCAGGGAACGCGTGGCAGCAGATTCAACCAGATCGCGGAGCTGCCGCACGTTGCCCGGCCAGTCCGCGGCTACCAGCGCATCCCGCAGCTTCGGTGACATCCGGACTTCCCTTCCCAGTGCCTTCCTGAGCAAGTGCGACGCCAGACCTACGACGTCCTCGCGCCTGTCACGAAGAGGTGGCATACCTACCTCAATGCCCCTAAGCGCAGAAAGTAACGGCAAGAGATCATCGCTGACGGCGCCGGCGGTCAAGATAAGTTGAGGTTGCTCCAGGACCTTGAGCAAGGCGGCCACGTCCTCCAGAACATGCAAGGGACACTTGTCCACGCGGTGGAGGATGACCGCCGCCCCCTGTTCCAAGGCCGAATCGACGTCGTCAATGGTGACCGCCCCGCGCTGCCGCTGAGCGAAGTCGAATAGGCGGGTCTCCCGTGACAGGCGCTTGGCCATGGCTTCCGCCAACGTGCGCTTGCCGCTGCCTTGCTCGCCGATTATGTAGGCAGGCATCCGCCGGCTCACGGCTGCGGCCGCGGCGCCAAGGGACCTCTTGAATGCACGGCTGGTTCCAATCATCCCGTCAAACTGTGCTTGGGGTTCACGTACAGCTGACGCCGCCCGCGTACTCGGGTTGGCGGAGGGCAGCTGGACACGCACTACGGACGCTCCGCCGGAACCTGGCTCGCGGAATTCCATGGGACGGATGTGAAGCTGCACCTCGCTGCCAGTGCTGACATTCAAGCGATGCTGTGATAGGCCGTTCCGCTGCTCTGCTTCCCGTGCCAGGGACGCGAGTACAGCGAAATCGCTTGGGTCCAGCATGCTTAGGGCACTCCTACTGGCGATCGTGGTGCGCTCGTCCATGGCTACCACCGCATCGGCCCCTCGCTTCCGGATCTCCTTGAGGTATTCGGACATCAGCGCCTGCTCCCGTGCCGCCAGCCTTTCTGCCAACCTCCTGGTGATGTCTGCGGCCGCTCCGTGGACGGTCAACAGAACGGAACCGGGATCCGTGCTGCGGGCCAGATTCTCGGGCAACATCAGGCCCAGGACACCCCGAACGGATCGACGTATCGGGTCACGGATTGGAGCGGACGTGCAGTAACTGTTCTGGAGCGCCTCATGGAAGTGTTCGGCGCCCCAGACCTGTACTGCTTCGCCCTCCTCAAGAGCAGTTCCGTCGGAGTTGGTTCCAACCAGGTCCTCCGCCATCCGCGCTCCCAGGCTCGGGAACAACCGCTCCGCTTTCCGACGTTCGGTGGCATCGCCGCGGAAGACAGCCAATGTGCCTTCGGCGTCAGTGAGCACTACCAGTCCCCCGGAGTCGCTGCACAGACGTTCGAGTTCGGTCAAGACGGGTTCCGCGGCAGCGAGCAGCTGCTCGTCAGCCTGGTGGGTCGCCGTCTGCAGAAAGGGTGAGGCGGCGGTCACATTGCAGGCCAGGCTCCGCTGCCATGATCGGGCAATAACGGGTCGCAGACTGCTCAGGTCCGTAGCCTCGGGCGCGGCCAGGAAGCGATCCCTGAGCGACTGGATCTCCGCATTGGAGCTCCCGCCCACGCGCAATGAAGAAGTCGCATGGAGCCATGAAACGTCTTTCGAAGCCATGCCAGTGCCTGCTTTCTCAATGGTGTACTGGACTGATGTCAGTGCTGCAGTAGGTGCTCCAGGTGCGCCGGAAGTTTCCGCGCTTGCTGGCGTCCGAACAGCTGGAAGTACCACTTCCCGAGGGTTTGTTTACCGGTCGTACCGCTCGCCTTCCATCCGCCAAAGGTCTGTGGTCCCGGCCACCACCCGGTGGTGGCGTGGCCAGGGACGTTCACGTCCACGCAGCCAGCCTCGATACGGTCAAGAAACTCCCTTGCTTCGCTCTCGTCCCCGGTATAGAGCCCGGCGGTCAGACCCATCTCTGTGTCATTAGCGGCAGTCAGGGCCGCTTCGAAAGTTGGCAGCTTGCTGATGGTCAGGAAGGGCAGAAAATGCTCCACAGTGGCTAACCGGTGTGTGGCCGGCACTCCGGAGACCACGGTGGCCGGAACAAAGTAGCCGCCGTCGTGGGCCTTGCCGGTTTCTATATGGAACTCCTCTCTGCGGGCGGATGTCAGCAGTTGGTCATACCGTTCCACTGCTTCGGCAGAAACAACGGGACCCGCGAATACATCTGCGTCAATGGGGTCCCCGGCCTTCAGGTCCCTGACCCTCTCCGCGACGAGTTTCGCCAGCCTGTCGTGGGCGGCGGGCGTAACCAACACCCGGGACAATGCGCTGCACTTTTGTCCACTGAGGTCAAAGGCCGAGAAGACAATGCCGTCGGCTGCCTGTTCGAGATCAGCCGTATCAGTGACGATCACCGGATTCTTGCCGCCCATTTCAGCGATTACCGGGCGGGGATACGGCCCGGAAGCGAAATCGCCCAGGATGGACCTGCCCACAGCGACGGAACCAGTGAAGCAGATGCCATCGATGTCCGAGGCGACCAAAACCCGGCCTGGACCGTCGCCTCCGTGGACCACGTTCACCAGTCCCTCCGGAAGCCCCATTGCCTCGCAGAGTTCATAAACGGCATGCCCGGACCATGGACCATCATGCGATGTCTTGACGACCACTCCGTTGCCCGCGATGAGTGCGGCGATGGCAGGACCTGCGGCCTGGACAATCGGGTAGTTGAACGGTGTGATCACGCCGAAAACACCGTAGGGCCGAAGCACGGAATCATTCGATAGACCCCTCGGGTCGTCCGTTCGTTGATCCTCAAAAGCTCCTGGAGCCGACGCGTATTCGGTGTACTGGCGGACAATTTCAAGAACTTCCGCCCCTTCAGCCCGGGCACCGGCATAGGGTTTGCCTATCTCGAGGGCCACACGGACCGCCCACTCCTCGAGACGCTCCTCAATGAAGGGAATTGCCCGGCGCACCCGTTCAATGCGCTCCGAAGGTGGAACCCGGGACCAGTCACGCTGGGCCGCACGGCTCGCCTGGACGGCCCGCTCCACGAGTTCAGCGGGCGCGTCGTGACAGGCACTGACCACCGCACTGGGATTGCTGGGGTCTTCCCGTTGCAGGAGCGCGCCTTCGAAATATTCCTGGCCCGCGATGACGTGGGGAACAGTTGTATGGCGGGTGCGCCGTTGTTCCGCCACCCGGGCTGCGAAGGCCTGCTGTTCGTCAATGGTCATCGCCAAGTAACTCCTCTGTGAATTGTTTGCGCCGGAGGTGGCGCGATGGTTCTGTCGAGATTACGCAGCAGGGAAGGGGACTACTGTCCCAAGGTGGGACATCTGTTCAAACCGCCGTGTATCCCGCATCGACCATTACGGCGGAACCGGTCACCTTTCGTGATTCGTCCGAAACCAGGAACACCGCAACGTCAGCTACTTCCTCCGGGCTGATCAGGCCGAGCGGCTGGTATGCCCGCTGGGCTTGTTCATCCGTGAGAAACCCCTCATCGAAAAAGCCGGCCACCATCGGCGTAAGGACACCGCCTGGGCACAGGCAGTTGGCCCTGTTATTGTCCTTGGCATATTCGACGGCCACGGATTTGGTGAGCATCAGGACCGCTCCTTTTGAGGCGGAATAAGCCGCGATATCCGGTTCAGCCACCAACGAGTTGACCGAGCCCCAATTGACGATTGATCCGCCGCCGGCCCGCTGCAGGGCGGGGATGGCATATTTGCAGCCGTAAAACACGCCCTTCAGGTTGATATCGATGATCCGGTCGAGCACATCGTCATCGGTCTCAAGCACGGATGCCGCTCGCAAATATCCGGCGCAGTTCAGCAGGGCATGGAGGGCCCCGTAGGTCTGTTCGGCCGTGGCAACCAGCCGTTCCACCTCTGCTGCCTTGCTCACGTCACAGCGTCGTATCGTAATCTGCCCGCTCTCGGTTGAGAGCCGCTCCAGCGCGGCTTCATCAATGTCCGCCGCGATGACACTGGCCCCTTCCCCTACCAGCGCCCGTACGGTCGCTAAACCCTGCCCAGAAGCTGCACCGGTCACAACTGCCGTCTTGCCTTCGAGTCGCACACCCACTGTTGACCCCTAATCCGGCGTGGCAGGTGCCGCGCTCCTGACTAATGTTTGCCCCGACCATGAGTCGAAAAATGTCTCTTTCTGACACAAATCCCGTCAAGAGGCGGCAGTAGCGTCTTCCACAGCGTGAAGCACTTCACCCCATCCATCACGAAGGAGACACTCATGGGCCGTGTTCAAGGCAAAGTAACCATCATCACCGGCGGCGCTAGAGGGCAGGGCGAATCCCACGCGCGCCTTTTCGCGCAAGAGGGTGCATCGGTGCTTGTCACCGACATGTTGGATGAAACCGGCGAGGCAGTTGCCAGCGAACTCAGGGATTCCGGGCACGATGTGCACTACATGCATCTGAACGTTGCCTCCGAAGACGAATGGAAAACCGTCATCGCAGCGGCAGAAGAACGCTGGGGGCGCATCGACATCCTAGTCAACAACGCGGGAATCGTCGGCACAATGAAGCCCGTTGAAGAAGAGGGCCTTGAGGGTTGGTCCCTCACCACCGCCATCAACCAGCAAGGCGTCTTTCTTGGCCTCAAGCATGGTGCACCCGCGATCGAGCGAAGCGGCGGCGGCGCAATCGTCAACACGTGCTCCATCAACGGCACCGTCGGCAACCCCGGCGGCTTCTCCTACCAGGCTTCGAAAGGGGCCGTAAAGATGATGACGCGCGCCGCGGCGATGGAATATGCAGACCGTAGCGTGAGGGTCAACTCCGTTTCGCCGGGATTGGTCATGACTCCGATGGCAGTGGAAGAGGGCGAAAAGTCCAACCGCGAGTTCAGCAATGCAACGCCCATGAAACGCGCGGCCCAGCCCATCGAAGTGAGCTACGGCGTCCTGTACCTGGCCAGTGACGAAGCTAGCTACGTCACCGGCGCGGACCTCCTGATCGACGGCGGATACACCGCGCAATAAGGGTGGACAGCCAGCCGACTCAAGAACGAAGGAAACCACACACATGACACACACAAAGGAACCGGTGCACATGACTGATGTAGCCGTACCCCCGGCAGTGAAGCCGGATTCGATCGACACGTACGGATTGGTCGTGCATGAGTGGGCACGACGGTTGGCCAGGGCCCTGGCCTCCACGGACGCGGTCGCCGCTGCTGGCCTTTTCCGACCGGATGGCGTTGTCCGCGACCTTCTGGCGCTGTCTTGGGATTTCCGCAACGCGATCGGATACGAGGAGATCTTCGAGCTGTTCGCGATTCCGCCGGCGCACCGGCTCATGTCGATCGATGTAAAGCCCGGCAGTCAGTCCATCATCGTCGAAGACGGAACTCCCGGTACCGTCTCCGCTTTCCTTCAGTTCAGGAACAGCACGGGAAGGGGTCTTGGCCACGTCCGCTTAGTGCAGGAAGGCGACGGAACCTGGCTGGCAGAGAGCCTGGTCCTGGCCCTCGACGCCGTGGACAGCCACCCAGAGCGCCATCTCGACGGCCGCCCGAGTGGAAAGACCCACGGCCCGGTGCGGAACCGTCTTGGTTGGCAAGAGGGACTCGATCCCGAGTTCACGCAGCAGGAGCCGGACGTTGTCATCCTCGGTGCCGGACACAACGGACTCATGCTCGCTGCCCGCCTTCGTGCCCTGGGCATTCCTGCCCTTGTCCTAGAACGCAACGAGCGCGTTGGCGATAACTGGCGCAAGCGGTACAGTTCGCTGGCACTCCACACCCCACTTGCGTCCGATCACTTGCCTTATCTTCCGTTCCCATCAACGTGGCCTCGTTTCACTCCCAAGGACAAGTTGGGCGATTTCCTCGAGAGCTACGCGACACTCCTGGATCTGGCCGTATGGACCGGAACGACAGTAATTGCCGCGGACTTCGACCAACCGTCCCGACGGTGGACCGTCGATGTCAGCCGGCAGGGACAACATCGCAGGATCAACCCGAAACATCTGATCTTTGCCACCGGAATGAACGCTGCACCGAACATCCCGGATGTACCCGGACGGTCGGTCTTCCCAGGAACCGTCATGCATGCCGTGGATTACAAGGGCCACGCAGAATGGCGTGGTAAGCGTGCGGTGGTTGTGGGCTCCGGCGTCAGTGGGCACGACATTGCGCAGGACCTGGCCGAGCATGGCGTCGACGTCACGATGATCCAGCGGTCCGGAACGTTTGTCATGAACACCTCCACCTTCCATAAAGTGATGCACGCCAACCACGTCAGCGGGAGATACAGCATCGAGGAAGCCGACCTGGTCAACGCTTCAACTCCCTTTGGTGCACTTCCTGCCCACGGCCCGAAACATGTGGAGTTGGTCAAGGCGATGGACCGGGAACTGTTGGAAGGTTTGGTCGAGGCAGGTTTCGAGCTGAGCGACGGCCCGGATGGCCAAGGCGTTCTCGGGCTGATTTTTGGCCTCAACGGGACCGGCTATTACTACAATGCTGGTGCTTCCGAACTAATTATCGATGGAACCATCAAGCTGCTCCATGGCAGTGTGGAGGGCCTCAGCCCCAGCGGAGTCATGCTGGATGGGGCCCGCTCCCTGAATGCTGACCTCGTTGTATTCGCCACTGGCTACCAGGGTGCGCCGTCGGTGGTCCGTGAGGTCCTCGGTGATGACATCGCAGATCGAGTGGGTGAATTCGCCATGGTGGGGCCAGACCGTGAATACGGCCGCCTGTGGCGACGCACCGGAGTGGACCAGCTGTGGTTCATGGTTTCACTCGGCATCGGTGATGGCAGGTTTTACTCAAAACTGCTCGCGCTGCAGCTGGCCGCCATGGAGGCCGGCATAATGCCGGTCGCCGAGCCGAATGGCTGAGCCTGTCTCGTAGAAAACATAGGCAAAGGTAGGCCGGATCGCCCGGACCGGCCTACCTTCACAGCCATCGGCCTTCCATGGCAGGGCCGCCTCAGCGAGGCCCCTGTTGCAGGAGGTCGAACCACTCGGCGGCAGTTCCCACATCCTTGTCGCCCCTGCCGGACAGGTTTGCTATCACCACTTTGTCGGCGGCATCACTCGTGGCGCCGGTTCCGGCGGACAGCCGATGGCCCACTTTTATGGCACCGGCAAGTGCATGTGCCGACTCGATAGCAGGAATAATGCCCTCAGTGCGGCATAGCAGCCGAAAGGCTTCCATGGCCTCGGTGTCGGTGATCGCTTCGTAGCTGACCCGCCCGATGTCAGCGAGGTGCGAGTGCTCCGGCCCGACACTGGGGTAATCCAGCCCTGCGGAAATTGAATGCGATTCGATGGTCTGTCCGTCGTCGTCCTGCATCAGGTAGGACCGGGCACCGTGCAGTACGCCCGGCAGGCCGAGCGTGATCGGCGCCGCGTGGCGCCCGCTCTCTATGCCGGCTCCGCCGGCCTCAAATCCGTAAATCTTCACGGAAGGGTCGTCCAGGAAGGCATGGAAGAGGCCGATGGCGTTTGACCCGCCGCCAATGCAGGCGCAAACCGCGTCGGGCAGGCGGCCGGTCCGCTCCAATATCTGTCTGCGGGCTTCGTCACCGATAACCTCGTGAAAATACCGGACCATAGCCGGAAACGGGTGGGCACCCGCTGCCGTGCCCAACACGTAATGAGTGTTATCTGTGTTGGCCACCCAATCCCGGAGGGCTTCGTTGATGGCGTCTTTAAGCGTCTGGGAACCCGTTGCGACCGGGACGACAGTCGCTCCCAGGAGTTCCATCCTGGCCACATTCAACGCCTGACGGCGGCAGTCCTCGGCACCCATATAGACGACGCATTCGAGGCCTAGCAGGGCCGCCGCCGTTGCACTCGCCACACCGTGTTGCCCTGCGCCAGTCTCAGCGATAACACGTGTCTTGCCCATGCGTTTGGCAAGAAGCGCCTGGCCCAGCACGTTATTGATCTTATGCGAGCCGGTGTGGTTGAGGTCCTCGCGTTTGAGGAACACCCGCACGCCCCCGGCGTGTACAGAAAACCGCTTGGCTTCGGTCAGCAGCGAGGGCCGGCCTGAATAGTTCTTGTTCAGGTTATCTATCTGGGCGCGGAACTCAGGATCGGCCTTGGCCTTTTCGAAGGTCGCCTCCAGCTCGTCAAGGGCGGGGATCAGCGCCTCAGGCATCCAGCGGCCACCGTAGGTGCCGAAGTAGGGTCCCGGGGCGTAGCGGAGCGAGCCTCCTTCATCCACCGAACCCTCGCCGGAGCCGGCTGCTGGTTCAGTCATAAGTCCTACCATCCTGATCCTTCCAGTTGATATCTGGCACGATCTGTCCGTGCGGCATCCGGCCATTCTGTGCCTAGCAAAAGGTCAAGGGGAGGTCCGTCCGACGGGACCTCCCCTTGCATAATGCGCGGGTGCGCTACTTTGCGAAGCGGAATAGCTTCTTGTTCGCAAACTCCAGCATTCCAACTTTGCCAAGTTCGCGTCCGTAGCCTGATTTCTTGACGCCGCCGAAGGGAACATCGGCACCGCTGAGGTCATAGGCGCCTATGAAGACCATGCCGACGTCGAGCTGGTTGCCGATGCGCTCAGCCCGCTCAAGGTCGTCGCAAATTACCACGGAACCAAGGCCGTAAGGCGAGGAGTTCGCAAGCTTGATTGCTTCTTCGTCGCTGCTGACCTTGTAAAGCTGCGCCACGGGGCCGAAGAGTTCCTCCCTGTAGACGTCCATGGAGGGAGAGATGTTTGTAATTACCGTTGGTGTGAACACGTTGCCCTGAGGCTGGTTGTTGCCCACCAGGATTTCGGCGCCCTGATCGAGGGCGCCCTGCACCTGCTCCTTCAGGAACTTGGTTGCGGAGGCTGAGGAGAGTGGACCGAAATCGCCCCTCTCGTAAGACTGCCCGGCAATGGCAGCTTTGAACTTCTTCGAAAACTCGTCGAAGTACTTGTCCAGCACGACGATCCTCTTGGAGCCGTTGCAGGACTGGCCGGTGTTGCCCATACGGCCCATCACAGCCTTCTTCACTGCGAGGTCAACGTCGTCGGTGTCGAGCACAATGAAGACATCGGCGCCGCCGAGTTCCAGCACACACTTCTTCAGGGCACGCCCGGCCTGCTCTGCCACAATCGCACCTACCTGCTCCGAACCTGTGAGTGATACTCCCTGAAGGCGGTCGTCGGCGATGATGTCCGAGATCTGCTGGTGCGTGGCAAAGAGGTTGACGTAGGCACCCTCGGGGAAACCGGCGTCGCGGAAGAGTTCCTCAAGGGCCAGGGCCGACTCAGGGCACTGGCTCGCATGGCGGACAATCACGGTGTTGCCCAGGATGATGTTGGGAATCGCGAAGCGTGCCACCTGGTAGTAGGGGTAGTTCCACGGCATGATGCCGAGGACCACGCCCAGGCCTTGGTAGCGGAAGAAGGTCCGCAAGCCGTCGGCAACGTCAAGTTCTTCATCGGCGAGCCACTCTTCCGCGTGTTCGGCAAATGCTGCGGCGATGGCGCCGGAGAACTCTGCTTCCCCCACCGCCTGCGGAAGGGGCTTGCCCATCTCCCGGTTGATGATGGCCGCGAGCTTGTCCTTGCGTTCTACGAACAGGTCGGCCAGCCGCTTTGCCAACGCTGCCCGCTCAGCCACGGTAGTGGTGCGTGACCAGTCCTGGTAGGTGCTCTGCGCTGCGCTGAGGCCTGCCTCGACCTCTGCGTCGGTAGCCGCAGGGTATTGCGCGTGGGTGGTTCCTGTGGCCGGATCTACAACAGCGAATGCACTCATGGTGGATGCTCCTTTGTCAGAAAATTGAAAGAACGGGGTTGCCCCGTAAAACGCCGGGCGGGACCGCGCTGCAGCGCGGTCCCGCCCGGCGCGTTTAACGGGCGTCAGGTGCGGTGGTGGCTGCGTAGAAGCGCTGGCGGGCACGGCCCTCCAAGTGCTTCGCAGTCCCTTCCTGGCTGCCCGGGCGCTCCGACGTCATGGGAACTCCGACATCCCAGAAAGCACCGTTGCCGGACAGGTAGCGCGCGCGCTCCACACGGGCCACAATCACTGCGGGGCCGTTCACTTCCCTGGCCTCGGTGAGCGCCGCCTCGAATTCCTCGATGGTGGTCGTGGACCAGGCTGCACAGCCCATGCTGGCAGCGTTGGCCGCAATGTCGAAGTCCAGGATTGCTCCGTCGAGGCGACCGGACTCATTGCTGCGTTCCCGGTACTGGGTACCAAACTCGCGGCCAGGGCCGCCCTTCGACACCTGAAGCGGCCAGATGCACTGGTGCCCGCGGTTGTCGATCACGATGGTGATGATCTTCTTGTGTTCCTGCACCGCAGTGACCAGCTCGGTGGGCTGCATGAAGTAGGTGCCGTCACCGATCAGCACGTACACCTCGCCGGGGGCGTCCCCGCGGGCGATCCGATAGCCCAGGCCTGCCGGGATTTCATGGCCCATGCAGGAGTTGGCGTACTCGAAGTGGATCTCGGTGCCGTTGGACGGATCCCAGGCCTTGTGGATGCCTTCAACCACCCCGCCGGATCCCAGGATCAGGGCGTCCTGGCTGGTGGCCGTGCGATTCAGCACGTCAATTACCTGGGCCTGGCTCATGTTCTCACCGGGGAATGCCTGGAGGTCGTGCTTGCGTACCTCGAAGGTGGCCTTCCGGGCGTCCGCGATGTCGCTGCGGAAGTCCTCGGATGTGCCGTACTGACGGGCTCCGAGGCGTTCACGCAGCGCGGCAAGGGACAGTTTGGCATCGCCAATGACGGGGAATGAGCCCATCTTGTGGGCGTCGAATGAGCCAACGTTGAGGTTCACGAACTTCACGTTGGGGTTCTGGAACAGTGAGTGTGATGCAGTGATGAAGTCCTGGAGGCGTGAGCCTACAGTAATGACAACATCCGCGGCGTCGGCGATTTCGTTTGCCCCCACAGTGCCGGTCACGCCGAGGGCGCCCAGATTAAGTTCACTGATGGGGCCGCTTCCCTTGCCGGCATACGTCTCGGCCACCGGAATGCCGAACTCGGCGCTGAAGCGTGCCAGTTCCTCCTGTGCCTTCGAGTAACGGACGCCACCACCTGCAATCAGCAGGGGGCGTTCGGCGTTCGCAATGATTGCAGCAGCATCGCGATACTCGTCCTCCACAGCAGGACGACGACGGATGTGCCACACACGCGGTGTGAAGAAGGATTCCGGGAAGTCGAATTCCGCGCCCTGAATGTCCTGGGGAAGGCAAACTACTACGGCGCCGGTTTCGACGGGATCGGTGAGGACCCGCATCGCTTCAGGGAGTGTGGACAGCAGCTGGGCCGGGTGGGTGATCCGGTCGAAGTAGCGGCTGACAGGGCGGAAGCAGTCGTTGGCGGATACATCCCGTTCTACCGGGTGCTCGATCTGCTGCAGCACGGGGTCACCAAAACGGTTATTGATGATGTCCGCGGGAAACAGAAGCACCGGAAGGCGGTTGGTAGTTGCCGTGGCGGCACCTGAGACCATGTTCGTCGATCCCGGGCCGGCGGAGGCGGTACAGGCGAGGGTCGCGGCGCGGTTTGAGGCTTTCGCGAAGCCAATGGCGGCGTGGACCATCGATTGCTCGTTCTTGCCCTGGTAGTGCGGGAAGTCCACGCCATACTCGTCGATTCCCTGCGCCAGTCCAACGGAGTTGCCGTGTCCGAAGATGCCGTACATTCCGGCAACCAAGCGCCTCCGTTCACCGTCTAATTCGCTGTACTGGACCTGAAGGTATTCAACGATTGCTTGTGCGACAGTGCGGCGACGGACGGCCTTGACGTCGACCTCTGTGCCGATGTCAGCAGCGGCTGTGCTAGTCATGCGATCTCCTAAATTCGTAGGTGCGTCGGCATTTGCAACCGATTCGCCCGAACTTCAGGTTTTCACTGTGGGGAAGCAATGTTGTGTCCCAGTTTGATACGCACGCTTGCTATGGGGTACGAAAAACAGCAGCCGACGGCGGCACGCAAGTACCGCCGTCGGCTGCTGTTGTTGCCTACGTTCCCCTAGTCGAAACGGTAGGGCTCCTGCGGTCCCACCGAAGGCAGCGGTCGAGGCCGCTCGCAGGTGCTTTCAATCTCGATGTGACGGCCCTGCTCCGAGGATGCTTCAAAGGCGAGGAGGACCTCCAACACGTGGTAGGCAAAGTCGCCGCCGGTGCGGGGCTCCAGGCCCTTGCGGATGGCGAAGCCGAACTCGGCCAGGCCGATGCCCCGGTAGGCATCGTCGCGGTGTGTGATTGGAGTTTCCCGCCAGTCACCACCGCCTGGAGGGGTCATATCCAGCGCCAGGTCACCGGGCTCGCCTCGGCGCAGCACAGGTGCCCCGGAGAAGTGGTCAGGGTTTGGCGCCGCCAGCGAGCCACCTGTTCCGTAGATCTCCAAATGCGGCAGGTTGTGGTTCCAAATGTCCCAGCTGACGATCACCGTTGCGGACGCACCCGACTCGAAATCAATGGTGCCCGTGACGTGCGTCGGGGTCTTGATCTGAATGACTCCGCCCTCCTTGCCGGGACGGGGCCGGGTCTCCGATGAGCGTGGTGTTGTTGCAGAGACCCGCTTGACCGGGCCGAAGAAGTTCACAAGGTTGGTGATCAGGTACGGCCCGATGTCCAGCATGGGACCGGCTCCCGGACTGTAGAAGGGGTCGACGTTCGGGTGCCAGTGCTCATAGCCGCGGCAAGCGAAGGACGCGAAGGCGGCCACGGGTTCCCCGATCCAACCGTCATCGATGAGCTTTCGGCTGGTTTGCATGCCGGAGCCGAGGAAGGTGGTGGGTGCTGAGCCCACTTTCACCCCAGCCTCGCGGGCGGCGTCCAGGATCTGGCGTGCTTCATCCAGGGAAGTGGCAAACGGCTTTTCCGAAAGGACGTGCTTACCTGCGGCGATGGCTTGGAGGGTCACCGGCGCATGGAGCTTTGGCGGGGTGAGGTTGAGAACCAGCTCTACCTCGTTATCGGCCAGCAGCTCGTCCGGTGTGAGTGCTTTAGGGACCGAGTACTCCGCGGCCCGCGCTTTCACCGCTTCAGGGTTAACGTCGGCGAGCGCCACGATCTCTACATCCGGGTGGACGCCGATCTTGTCCAGGTATTGGTTGAGAACGTTTCCGACGCCGATGATGCCGACTCGAATGGGTTCCATGTGAATCTCCGTCATTAGTTGGTGAAACCTTCCGGGGCGAGGAAATATACCCCGCCCCGGAAGCAGTTGCGATAGCTGGCGCTAAATGGCCAGGCGGTCGTGGCGAGCCTTGGCCGTAGCCTGCTCGTCTACGGTGCCGTCGGCGATGATCACGCCATAGTGGGCAGCCGCCGCTTCCAGCGTGACCCGGGACTCGCGGTAGTCGTCGAGCACGGCAAGCACGTCGCGTTCCAGTGGATCGCCGTATCCGCCTCCTCCCGGGGTGATGGACACGACTTTCTCGCCCGCCTGCAGGTCGTATCGGCCCACCACGGGGATTTCGCGGCGTTCACCGGTGGTGAGGTCTTCTACCCAGGTGGAAGGCTCGGCGCCATCGTGACCGCCCCGGACACCCTTCGGCGGGTTGATCTTGCCCTCGATACCGTAGGTGAGGGTGACGCTCTCTGCCCGGGGTTCCATGGTGACGCGTGTGGCGAGTCCGCCGCGTTGGCGGCCTGCTCCGCCGGAGTCGGCGACCAGGGTACGTTCGTGGACCAGGATGGGATAGCGCTGCTCGTCCACTTCCACGCTGTCGTGGTAGAGGAGGGCGCCGCACACCGGACGCTGATAGGTGGGCCACCCATCAACATACGGGGTGGCAGGACCGCCGACGCCGCCCACCAGGATTTGGTTCACGTAGGCGTTGCCGTTGCGTTCGTCGATGCCGGAGATAACCGACTTGGCGGGCGCCTGCCCGGCTGCACCCTCAGCGGTTCCGTATCCGTCATCGATCTGCGAGAAAGCCGCCTGGACGATGTTCACCACGCGGTCGGCAAGGTTGGTGGTTCCCGACGAGCAGGAGTAAGGATGCTTCGGGACGCCAACAGCACAGCCGTCACGCAGCAGCACCTCCACCCTGCGGAAGGTTCCGGCGTTACTTGGCAGGTTCTCAGGGATACCGGAGAGGATGCCTGCCAGCGCGGCACCGGTGGCCGTGGCCTTCGTTAGGTTCAGGCCGTTGGGAAGGTTGTCCGGGTTGTCGCGCAGATCGATGACGATCTTGCCCTGCTTGGGCCTTACCTCGAGGGTTGCCTGCAGGTGCACTCCGTCCGGGCCCGTGCCGGGAAAAGGATCGTGGGTCGATGTGCCGAGGAGGACGTACTCCGGCAGCGTTTCAATGGCGCTGGCGGTAAGGCGCTCCGAGTAGTCGAACCAGGCGTCCACGAAGTCCACCAAGTCATCGACGCCGAATTTTTCAGCGAGTTCGTGGATGCGGCGTTCGGCGATGCGTGATGCACCGACGGATGCCAGGTAATCGCCGTACCACTGGTCAGGAACGCGGATGCGTGACCGGCACATGCGGATGATGTCGTCGATGTCCTTGTGGTCGCGCTGGACGCGGACACAAGGGAAGATCAGGGCGCCTTCCTCGTAAACGTCCCGCGCGGTAGCGAAGAATGTGGTCGGGAGCGAGTTGCCGCAGTCGGCCTGATGGGCCTTGGTGACCGCTGTGAAGAGGTGGCGGCCCTGGATGAAGATTGGCACCAGGATGACGTGGTCGGCTGCGTGGGAGTTACCCATGTAGGGGTCATTATGCAGGAACGCGTCGCCTTCACGGATGTCGTCGTGCAACTCCACCATGTCCTCGCCGAGCGGTCCTGCACCGAAGACGTGCACCGGGACACCTTCGGCTGCGGCGAGCAGTTGGTTGTCTGCCGTCAGTACCGCGCAGGAGAAGTCGCGGGCCGTATTGATGACGGATGAGCGTGCCGAGCGGAGCAGGCCGCTGGTCATTTCACGGACGATGCCGTCGAATGCATTGGCAAGCACCGAGAGCTTTACAGGATCGAATTCGCGCGTCACGGTCAGGCCTCCTTACGGGTGAGGTAGATGTTGAATCGTTCGTCGAGCGTGGCGTTCCATTCCGGCGGCACGACGATGGTGGTTGTGGGCTGGTCGATGACCGCGGGTCCCAGGATCTTGTCCCGGGGTGCAAGGGTGACACCGCGGTACCGCTGGGTGCTGAACCTTTCACCGCCGAAGATGATGTCATCGGTGCGGTGGACTTCGCTGATGCGGGTGATGTCGGACTCGTCCTTCGCATGCTCGGGCCGCGGGATTTCCACGCGGACACCCCAGGTGATGATCTCCACCCGGCTGTCCGGATCGTGTGTGCCGTTGCGGCGGTCGTGCTCTTCGTGAAAGGCCCGCTCAATGACTCCTGCGGCATCGCCGGCCGTGTCCGGCGCAGCTTCCAAATAAACACGCAGGTCCCACGCCTGGCCCGGGTAGCGGGCATCGACGAAGTAGGTGACGTTGGGCGAATCACCTACACCGTGGAAGCGCTCGGCGAAGGCGTTGGCCTTGGCCTTAAGGTCTTCCACCGCGCGGGTGGCGGACACAGAATTGAAGCTGCGGGTGTCGTTGTGCAGCGGAGAGAGGAATTCGGTGGCGATCGGAGCGCGATGTGCTCCGTAGGCGGCAAGGACGCCGGCGGTAGCGGGAATCAGGACGGTATCAGTCTCAAGGAGGACACCGATCGCGGCGGCCACCATGGCACCGGCTCCACCGCCGGCAACAATCAGTGCACCTCGGGGATCCACGCCCTGTTCCAGCGAAGCCTGGCGGATGGCCGTGGCCATGTGGTTGGCGGAGACGTCGAGGATGGCCTGTGCAGCCTGCCGGGTGTCCATGTTCAGTGGTCCAGCGATTCGGGTATCGATGGCCCGCACCGCGGCCTCGCGGTCCAGGGTGAATCCACCTTCGAAGCCATCAGCGTCAAGGTAGCCGAGCGCTACACAGGCGTCCGTAACAGTAGGTTCTTCGCCGCCGCGTCCGTAGGCAGCGGGGCCGGGTGTGCTGCGGGCACTTTGCGGACCAACGCGGAGCAAACCGCCGCCGTCGATCCAGGCGATGCTGCCGCCGCCAGCGCCAATGCTGGAGACTGCCACGGAGGACAGACCGGTAAGGTGCCCCACGAAGGGCTCACCCAGCCAGGCCTCCCTGGTGTGGCGGACAACGCCCTCTTCAACGAGGGACACGTCGAAAGTGGTGCCACCCATGTCGCAGACCACCACTGTGTCCCGCTCCGGCGCGGCCGCCGCGCCGACCAGCGGCGCCATGGACGGGCCCGAGTTGAGCAGCAGAACCGGGCGGTCCAGGACATCCACGACGTCGAGGACTGCACCTTCGGAGGTGACGACCAGCAAGTCACCGGCGAAGCCGTACTCCTGGAGGTCAGTGCGCAGCTTGCCCAGGTGATCAGCCATCAACGGCTTCAGGGATGCATCGATCGAGGCCGCGGAGGACCGGCGATATTCGCGGATGGTTGGATTGGCCTCGTTGGAGAGCGTGTAGGGAGTACCCGGCAGGATTTCCTGGATAAGTTCCGCGACGCGCTTCTCGTGAATGTCGTTGATAATCGACCAGAGGAAGGAGACAGCTACCGCTTCAATTCCCTGTTCCTTGAAAGAACGCAGGACTTTACGCACTTGCTCTTCGTCGAGCGGTACAAGGATGTCGCCTTCAGCGGAAATGCGTTCATTGATCTCGTAGGTCAGGTGGCGGGGGATGTAGGGCGGCGGGTACGCGGCTTTAGAGTCGAACGCGTCGCGGCGGCCTCCTTCCCGGAGCAGCAGGGTGTCGGCGAAGCCGTCAGTGGTCAGCAAGGCGGTCTTGGCCACCTTGCCCGTCAGTACCGCGTTGGTGGCGTGAGTGGTGCCGTAGACAATGACGTCCGCGTTGCGCAGGACGTCGTCGCCGCTCCACCCCACTGACTCGGCGGCACGGCGTACAGAGGCTTCGAAGCCTGTGAAGACGCGGTCATAGGTGGTCAGGGCTTTGCCCACTGCCATGTCACCGTTGCTGGAATCGACGACGACATCGGTGAACGTGCCGCCAGTGTCGACGGCGATGCGGAACCTAGCCTCACTTGATGGTGCTACTTTTTCACTCATAGTCTTCTTACTTTCGTAGAGCTTGCAGGGGTTAAAGCTGAGGCTTGCCAACGCGGTTGCGGAGCAGCCCTACTTTGTCGATTTCGATTTCCACCGTGTCGCCCGGCTCGAGCCAGACGGGGGGATTCCGCTTGGCACCGATGCCGTGCGGGGTACCCGTGGCTATGAGGTCCCCGGGTTCGAGCGTCAGGAAGCTCGACAGGTAGGAGACGATGCGGGCGATGGAGAAGATCTGATGCCGCGTGTTGGAACGCTGCACTTCGATGCCATTCACCCGGGTTACCAGGTCAAGCGTCTGCGGGTCTCCCACCTCATCGAGGGTGACCAGTGCCGGGCCCCATGGGGTTGAACCGTCAACGGCTTTACCGGCCAGCCACTGGGTACCGCGGTACTGGAGATCGCGTGCTGTGACATCGTTCAGTGCGGCAAGAGCCGCGACGTAGTTCAGCGCGTCCTCCTCGGAGACCTCGCTCGCCCGGCGGCCAATGACCACGGCAACTTCCCCCTCGAAATCGAGGTTATCGCTGACCCGGGCACCGCCGATTTCGTCCTCCGGGCCAACCATGGTGGACGCGAATTTTGCGAACACGTCCGGATATTCGGGAAAGGCCCGGCCGGTTTCCGCCACGTGGTCCTTGTAATTGAGACCGATGCAGAGCACCTTGGCCGGATCCGTGACCGGTGTGGTCAACCGAACCTCAGTCAATGCCCCGACCCGGGCCACCGGGTCCTGGGCGGCAAGGCTGGTCACCCCGGCCGAGATTGCAGGGATCCGGTCGCCGTAGAGCTTCAGGAACTCACGGACAGAGGTGGTTGCGCCATGAACGGCATCTGTGGAGCCTTGGAGGAGCAGTTCGAGATCATAGACCGCATCGTCAATCAGCACCCCGCCGCGGACGCCGGATTCGTGGTGGTAGGAAACAATCTTCATGGCTACTTTCCGTCTTCCGTTTTCGGGGTCCGGCCTGCAATTGCGAGCACGGCATCAGCCAGTCGTTCGGCGATGTCCCCCGCGACCTTCTCATCCATTGGGGTGGACAGGGACAGCAGGTTGGCGGGCGAACCGAGCAATCCCCGCTCGTAGGAGGCCCACCAGAGCCGGTGCTGGGTCTGTTCGTCGACCTTCTCTGCGCCGGCAGGAACCGCGCGGAGCAGAGAACCCCGGCCGCGCACCTCCCATCCGGCGTCGGCGATCCTTAGGTTCACTGCGTCACGCGTGGTGTCACCGAGGTGGTTCAGTCTCTTTACTTCCTCTTCGGTGAAGAGGCGCAAGGCGACTGCTCCGGCAGCCATGCTGACCGGATTCCCGGAGAAGGTGCCGCCGTGTGGCAGGCTGCCCGGATGGGTCGGATCCACTTCTGCCATCAGTTCAGCCCGGCCGGCCACGGCGCCGACGGGGAAGCCGCCGCCGATCAATTTTCCAGTGGTGAGCAAGTCAGGGGAGACGCCGTACTCGCCACTGAAGCCATTGAATCCGAGGCGCAGACTGATGACCTCGTCAATGATCAGGACAATCCCGTACCGCGTTGCGAGCTCACGGGCAGCGTGTACGAAATCCTCGGAAATACGGAGAAGACCGGCCCTGTTGGGCAGCAGGTCCAAGATGATTGCGGCGTATGAGTCCGGTGCGGCTTCAACTTCCTGACGCAGGACGTCGACGTCATTGAGCGGCACCGCGGTGACGTCGTTGATTACCCCACGGGTCACTCCGCGCTGGTATGCCGGTCCGCCAGGAACCAGAGCCACATCGGACGTTCCGTGGTAACCGCCCTTTGTCACGATGACGCGTTCGCGCCCAGTGCTTGCGCGGGCGATGCGGATTGCGGACATCACTGCTTCGGTGCCCGAGTTAGCAAATCGTACTTGGTCAAGATCAGGCAGGCGGGACAGCAGGAGGTCTGCCAGTTCCCACTCATAGAGGTTCGGGATTCCCCAGCTGGCGCCGGCACTGAGTGCCTTCGTAGCGGCCTCGGTGATCTCGGGGTGTGCGTTGCCATGGATCAGCGAGGTGAAGTTGTTGTTTGCATCGATCAGTTCATGGCCACGGTCATCCCAGACGCGGTAGCCCTCGCCTCGGATGGCATACGGGCTTGGGGCTCCGGTGTAATACGTTGATCGGCCGTAGCCGCCCGGCAGCAAGGGGAAGCCGCGGGGGCCCCTGCGCAGGTGTGGATCTTCCGCGGGGTGACCCTCCGCGACCTTTTCCAGGTGGTTTTTGGTTCCCAATTGGTTTTTCTCCAGTCTTTCAGTTCACAAGGTCGATGAGCGGTTGCCCGGTCAGGGCCAGCCGGACCCGTTCCACGGCTCCGTCCTGCAGTGCGCCCGTCGAGCGGTTGGAACGCCATGCGATGTGGGGAGTCAGGATGGTGTTGGGTGCTGAGCGGAGCGGGTGCCCGTCACGCAGCGGCTCTTCAGCAAAGGTGTCGATACCGGCACCGGCAATGTGTCCCGAGGTCAGCGCTTCGGCGAGTGCTGCTTCATCGATGAGGCCGCCGCGAGAGACGTTGACTACTACCGCGCCCTTGCGCATCCGTGCCAGGACATCCTCGGAAAGGAGGTTTCCCGTCTCCGCGGTCAGCGGGAGGTGCAACGAGACGACGTCGGAGTTCTCCAGGATGTCATCCAGCCCGGTCAGCTCCACGAAGCTGTCCGTCACGAACGGATCGTAGGCCCGTACACGGGCGCCCACGGCCTGGTACATCCGGGCAACATGCTGGCCGATACGCCCCATTCCAAGCACACCGACCTCGAGGTCGGACAGAACCGGCGTGTCGTATCCGATGGTCCCGGCCCAGCCGAGATCTCGGATCGACGCATCGCCTGCAGGCAGCCTGCGTGCCAAGGCCAGGCCCATTGCGAAAGCGTGTGAAGCCACTTCCTCCGAAGCTGTCCCCGGGACGATCGAAACCGGAATGCCGGCCTCGGTGGCAGCAGCAACATCGATGTTGTCGTAGCCGATTCCGTACCTGATGACTGCCCGGCATTTGGACATCACAGGGAAGTCCGCAGCAGTGAGCTTGGCGTAGGGGGTGATCATGACAATGTCAGCTTCGGGAAGCCCTTCACGGAAGGCATCGGCGTCAGCCGCGGCGTTGAGTGCGTAACCGAACTCCACCGCGAGGGCGTGCTCGCGGTCCAAATTTGGGAAATGGTGAGGGGCCACAAGAATGGTTCCCTGGGCATCGCGCGTCATAGTCTGTCGTCCTGTTCGTGTCGTACCCTCGTTCGCTGCCGAACACTCCATGGGACGAGTGCCGGTGTCGGGTGATTTCAAGTACAACGCGATATCAGAGCCTCTATCCGTGCCAGATCGAGACACAAGCGCGGGACACCTGTCCCGCGAGTCAGAGTTGTAGGCAGCACGCAGGACCCGGCCATCAAGGATGGCCGGGTCCGTTATTTCTGCCTGGTGGAATCAGAGGTCGATGCCCCGACTGCGGAAGTAGTCCATGCGCCTATACAGGGTGGAGCGGCCGATCTGCAGAGTTTCCGCTGCGAGGCTGCGATTGCCTTTCGCCTCTTGCAGGGCGGTGCGCAATTCGCTGAGTTCGGCGTCTTCCAGCCGGGAAAGCCGCCCCTTGGTCAAGACGCGGTGGAAGCCCTGCGACAGGTCGTCGACCGTCACTTCGGCACCTTCTGACCGCTCCACCGCGTTGGAGACGACGGACCGGAGCTGGTCTATGTTCCGCGGCCAGTCGGCTTGTGTGAGCGTTGAGACTAGCCGACGGGAAAGCCTGCGCTCCCCCAGTTCCTCCGCAATGGCAGTGGCGAGTTGCGGGATGTCTTCCCGTCTGTTCCGCAGCGGCGCTACTGGGACCTCAAGGGCGTCAAAAGACTCGGAGAGCAGCAGGGTGGCATCTGTTGGCCGTGCAATGGTGAAGATCAATTTGGTGGCCGAATTCCCCCTGAGATTGCGGGCGATCTCGCTGGCTTCATTCTGGGAAAGCTCATCGGCGTGCTCAATAATGAGCGTCGCAGGCAGTTCTGTAGCCACCCTGTGGAGCACGTCCCTGAATTGAAGGTTCTTGAGAGCGCCACTGCGTGCATCAATCGCCATGTGCCCTCCGCGCAGCGATGCGATGGCACTGGCCAAGCGGTGTTTCCCGCTGCCAAGTTCACCGATCATCATCACGGACCTGCCCTCGTCCACCGCCTTGCGGGCCAGGTTAAGGGTGCGCTTGAACTCGGTGCTGGTCCCATCCAGGTGCTTCATCAGTCGCTCAGCGGTTCCCTGCGGTGAAGACTCCCGTTGCGGGGGTATGACTGCAGCAGTGACGGCCCGCTCATTGTTTGGAGCATGGGGCCGCACGACAACGATTGCGCCGACATTCGCAGCGGACAGGGTTACGGGGGAAACTTCCAGAGTGGATAGTCCAGGCCCTTGGAGCATCACCTCACAGTTCAGTCCGCGACCGGAAGACATTACCGCCGTGGCGTAGCCGGATATGATCGAGAAGTCGCTGTCTTGCAGAGAAGTCGTTGCAGTGGTGTTCTGGAGGGAGTTCTTCCCATCAAGTGCTATCACCGCGCGGTTGCCCCTTCGGCGCGAGATTTTCAAGTACTCATTCAGAAGCGCCCGCTCCCTGGAAGACGTCCGAACTTCTATATCGCGCTCGATCCGCGAGGCTACGCCCTCAAGCATCAGCAGCGTAGAGGAGGGTTCCAAGGTAGAGACGCGGTTGGCGGGGAGTGTCAGGCCAACGACTGCTCGCACGCGGTTGTGGAACGGGTCCCGAACCAGCGAAGCAAAGCACCAGTTCCCTCGCATGTCTTCGCGGAAATGTTCCTCCGGGGCCAGCCAGACGCCGCGGCCTTCCTCCAGCGCCAAGCCTTCACCGTTGCTGCCGCAACTTTCTTCCAGAAGCGAATATCCGGCCGGGAATCCATCGTCGCGAAGGAAATCGGCCTTGACGAGTACGCCGTTAGGTGCCGTCAGGTTGACATACCCACCCAAGTCGGCAGCCACTTCGTCCAGCTTCTGCAAATGTGGGCCGGCCGCTTGGATTGTATATTCGTCCACCCGGCCTTCGTCAAAGAAGCCTCGATCGGCTACGGCGTCGACTCCAGCGGCCCTGCTGCGGTACCAAGAGCGCGCCACGATCGGCCGGATTCCACGGAGATCCGTATGAGGCTGCATGAGGAAAAGTTCTCGAAGGCGATTTGTTTCGCGCAATGAGTTATGCGGCCAAGGGGACAGCATTTCAGCGGCCATGGAAGAACTGTCTTTCTGGAGAAAATGAGGCGGACTAGGAGGCAGCGGCAGTCCCGCGGCGGTGGGAGGCGGCACGCCTTGAAAACCAACTGCGGGACCGGGGACGGAAGGCCTGCTGCGCCTGCCAAGCATCGTCCTGTTGCGCGTTAGTTTCCAGAGCTTGGGCGCTGATATGCGCGGCAATCATGCCCGAAAGGCCGCTTCCAAAGAGGTTGCAGTGCTGGCTTGTCCCCCGGCTTGTTTTTTCGGTGACCATTTCCGCTCTTCCTGCTCAAAATAGCATCTTTGAAAACGCCAAAGCGGGTGCTTCTTCGCGCCACTTCAAGCATACCTAACTAATGATCGTTAGCCAAGGGTTTTTGTCCCGTTAATTGCTTGTTAGGGTCGAGCTATGAGTGGTAGATCGTATGTGGCTGCACGGGACGCTTTTTCAGACCGCCTGGAGGAGTGGGGCTGGGCTGGGCAGTCGGCTTCGCGGCGGCATATTCTGGAAGCTTTCCTTGAGCTGGCCATAGCAAACGGGTTCAACTCAGTCTCGATGCGGACCATCGCGAATGCCGTCAACATCAAACCCCCGAGCCTTTACTCACACTTTCCGAATGGCAGGGATGAGATCGTCGCAGAGTCGCTCAGGTGGCACTTCCATCGCTTCGGTGTCGCACTGCTGGAAGCGGTTGGGCAGGCCGCATCAGCTGAGGACTTCTGGGATGCCATGGTCAGGCTCCATTTCACCCGTCAGGTGCGACTCCCGGAGAGCAATCTCTGGGATCTGCTGGTTGCCACGGACAGAGCGGCACACATACTTCCAGCCGAACTCCGCACCCAGGTCGATGACTGGGTTCGGATGCACCAAAACATGTACGCGGCCGCCGCCACGGATATGGGGTATCCCGAGGCGGAAGATCGAGTCAAAGTTGTCATGACGTTGCTTGAAGGTGCGACGCGCTGGGCATCACCAGACTGCGACGACGAAGAGTTGGATAACCTGACCGACCGGGCGGTCCTGCTCTCGCGAGCCATTCTCAAGCTGGATCTCCATACTCCAGCGCGACCGCTATCAGCTGCGCGGTCGGACTATTGACTGGTCTTGTCCCTTGGAGCGGAACCTATGAGCTCCCGAGAGGCTGCTGTTGCCGTGTATGCGAGTAGGCTCCAACTGCGGGCAGGCAAGATGTGAATGTACTGGTATTCTCTTCTCCACAACTGTCAGAGTAGGCCCGCGAGACCAACATGTATGCAGAGGCGTCGGGTGGCAGTGGAACCCCTACCGATCCAGTTTCACGAGGTCGTAACCGTCGTGCGCATGAATGAGCCTCCGCTCGCCCAGGGGGTCCAGGAGCCATACGAAGTCCCCGTCGAGAGAAAATTCATCAACAATTCCCATCTGCACGAACTTCCCGTTGAAACTTACTTCCACCATGTCACGTTGCTCTACGAGGTCCCAACGCGTCCTAAAAATTCTCGTCATAGATTTTGCACCATTCTTTTATGAAACTGCCTGATGGAATCATGTCGCCGTGTCTGAATAACTTGTGCACTGAGCGAGTCTTGTACCGATGGATCTGCGCTGTCATGTTCCGTGGTATCCAATGATTGTCCGGATTGCTTAGAGCATCGTCTGTGAATACACCAAGCGACCGTGTCAGCTTGAGACACGTTGTCGCACCGCAGAGTCAGCGCGGCCCATGGAGCTCAACGGAACTTGGGAGAACGCTCACACCGGAGCCTACTCAGGACCTCTGGAATAAAGGCGTCTAGCGTCGGGAGCCCGAGTCCCGGCCCTCGACCCGAGCTCGAACTTTCCAATGGGCTCGCTGCGCTGCGAGGTTCTGGATGCCTGGGCTGAGATCCTCAAAGTCACAGACGCGACACCGCGAACTGTGTTGCGGCAGAGCATCTTAGCGAGCTATCCACAATGGCAACAGCACCGGCGTCTTCGACGATGCCGGGCTATCGACGCTTGCAACGTTCATCATGACATCGTCCTCGAACATCTCAGCCCCCTGGCGAGTAACGCTGTCCTCCAGCCGTCGCGCGGTGGTGCGCATTATTCCGATCGCTGTCAATGCCTGTGGACAAGAACCCCGTCCGATTTGAGAAATGCTTGGTTTTCGGATTGGTCATTCACAATCCACAGCACTCCCCCACTCTCCGAGATTTCTTCTACTAGACCTTGGGCGACGATCCTCGCATTCCTCATGATGTTTACTCGTTCACCTTGTTGCAGTTCTCGCCAATCCGAAAGCACAGCGTGGTTTCTCTGTCTCCTGCAAGCTTCTCGAGCCTTCATTACTTTCACCTTGATCTGTAAATAGGAATTGTTTGTGCAGCAAGCTTGGCAGGATCAACGTCGTCAATAGCCTGAATCGCGAAAACGGCTAGTCGGACTTGCCCAGACGGCAAGGACTTGTGGCGGTACGCGCCGTCATCCCTACGCAGCCTGCTCATAAAATCTGAGTGTCAAGCTCAATAGCGGGTGAAGTAGCCATGCCCCCGCAGCATTACTTTGTTCCACGTCCTCGCTGCACCGTGTCAGGCCATCGTGGCCATGGTGTCAGGCCAAATGCCATCGATGGTATGACGGACAACTGAAACCAGTGAGTCGTTGGAAGCAGGTAGCCAATGCCCATTGGGCTCCATCGACTCCGAGCGCTGCTTACACTGTCCCGACTCGCCCTCGAAGGCCACCTGAGGGTTGCATTGCTCATTCACACGTAGCCCCCACTCGAGGTGCCGACCGTGTGCAAGCTTCCGGTTCATCATTCTGATCAACTCACCATGCTTTGAGAACTAAAGGGTCTCCTCCAGCATGGGACCGGGGGCAAGGAACATAACGTGTCACTTTGAGACAGCTGCCGATACCTGAGCGGGCCTTAGCGTGTCTTCCTATCCGTCAACGAAGCCGCCGAGGACCATTGAAAGCGGCCAAAAAAGTTTGCGTCTCCCCTTTGATACCGCCCCGCACGCCGAGATTCGGCAACAGCAGGTGCTTGAGGATCTATGGCTTCGTCACTGGCCCCCGCCACCGTCGACACGTTCGGTCTGCCGGGGCGCCAGGGGATTTAGAGACCCTGCTCTCACATCTACCTAATACGGAAAAGACTCTTGACCAGCCTCAAGGCTCAAGGCATGATCTACGAGCATTCGCATTTTACGAAGGGTGTTCGCATATGTCAAATAGCTCCAGGACCTCCAGCACAGTGGCGATGGCACTACGCGTGCTCAAGCTGCTGAGTGAGAACCCGGATGGTATTGGCGTAAGCGACGTAGCCCGAAGAATGGGAATTGGGCGCAGCACAGCGCACATGCTCCTCGCCACGCTCGTCGAACAAGAGTTCGCCCTTCAGAATGAGGAGAGCCAGTACGTTTTGGGCATTACGGCTTTTGAGGTCGGGGCAGCTGTACCGGACGCTGCCCGCTTCGGAGGTGAGCTGCTTGGGCCCATGCGCGAGCTTGCAGATCTTTCCGGCGAGGCAGTATCACTTGCAATTCCGTGGAACCGGGATGCGATTATCGTCCAGCGCTTCGAGACCAATCACGTCCTAAGGCTGGACATCAAGGTCGGGACTCGCATGCCACTCATAAGTTGCGCGTCCGGAAAAATCATGTTGGCTTCCCTCTCCGATGCAGAGATCGACAATCTCTACCCGGAGGATGACCTGCCCTCCGTCACGCAACACAGCATCCGTTCCAAAGACCTCCTGAAATCCGTGACCCTTCCTACCGTGAGGAGGCAACGATACGCGGTGACCGAAGGCGAATACGCAGAAGGAATTGACGGTGTCGCTGCCGGAGTGGCCGATTCCACGGGTTCCTTGGTAGCGGCACTGAGCGTGGCGGGACCGAGCAGCCGATTCTCAACAGACAAATGGGTGAGCAGTTTACTGCAGGCCGCAGATGACATGACAGCACTTCTTGCAGCCCGCCGCCGCACCCAGCAGTGAACACGTATCTAACGAAAACGACAAAGGATCAAAAACTTATGGAATATATCGCTGGGATCGACGTCGGAGGCACATTTACCGATGTGGTCCTCCACGATGCAGAGACGGGAAGACTGCGGATCGCCAAGGTCTTCTCCACACCCGGGGATCAGGCAGAGGGGCTCGTGTCTGGACTCAACCAACTGGACGTACCGCTCGAACGCCTAGGTGCAGTGGTCCACGGAACAACTGTTGCCACCAATGCTGTCCTGGAGCGCAAGGGTGACCGCTGCGCCCTTGTAACGACCCGCGGATTCCGGGACGTACTTGAGCTTCGCCGCCGCGACCGGCCCACGACTTACGGGCTGACTACTGGCTATACCCCGATCGTGCCTAGAAGCCGGTCCTTCGAAATCGATGAACGCATCGATTCGAAAGGCCGTGTTCACACTGCCCTTGACGAGGACGAAGTACATGACCTGGCCGGACGGCTGAGAACGGCAAACATAGAAAGCGTAGCCGTTTGTCTTCTTAACGGCTACGTCAATCCCACTCATGAACAACGAATTGTCGAACTCCTGACGAAACTACTCCCGGACGTGGCTGTCAGTGCGTCCTATGAGCTTTGCCCCGAGGCCGGCGAATTCGAACGGGCCAACACCACGGCTGTCAACGCATATGTGAGCGCCACGATGAGCCGATACCTGGACAGCGTTCAGAAGCGTTTGAACTCCCAGGGCTTCAGCCAAGAAGTTCAGGTCATGCAGTCGAACGGCGGGCTGGCACCCGCCAGCCGGGCGGGGCATTTAGGCGCGCGAACCCTACTGTCCGGACCAGCCGCGGGCACCGTTGCCGCGGCAGCCTTCGGGGCCGCATCAGGCCTTGCCAACGTCATTTCCTGCGATATGGGCGGTACCAGCTTTGACGTGGCGCTCATCCCTGACGGCAGCCCGGCCATCACTTCCGAGAAGTACATCGACTACGGCATTCCTATCAAACTGCCGATGATCGATATCACCACCATTGCCGCCGGCGGAGGGTCAATCGCTTCCGTCGACCGAGGAGGCATACTGCAGGTCGGCCCTGAGAGTGCAGGATCTGACCCTGGACCTGCCTGCTACGGCCGTGGAGGTAGTCGCCCCACAGTTACTGACGCCAACGTCGTCCTCGGCAGAATCGCCCCTAAACAGCAGTTGGGGACACAAGAGGGCTTCGAGATTGACCTTAACGCCGCACAAAAAGCTATCCGCAAGGTAATCGCCGAACCTCTCGGACTGACGGTTGACGAAGCTGCGCTGGCCGTCATCCGCATCGCCAACGAAAAGATGGCCGCCGCTATTCGAAGCGTCAGCGTTGACAAGGGTTACGACCCACGCAATTTCGCACTCGTTGGTTTCGGCGGCGCCGGCCCAATGCACATTGTCGAACTTGCCCGGACTGTCGGCGCCACCTCAGTTCTGGTCCCTCCTCACCCAGGGGCCCTGAGCGCCTACGGCTGCCTGATCGCGGATGCAAAGTACGACTACGTAACCGCACTTAATGCCACCGTCGAAGGCAGCAGCTTTGCCGGCACAGTGCAGGAAATACTCGCCGAACACCGGCTCGCGGGTGATGCACTGCTGACCAAGGACGGCTTCGGCAGCACGGCCATTACAGTCGAACACTTCGCTGAAATGAGCTTCAGCAAGCAGAGGTACACGCTGCGGATTCCCCTCGGAGACATAGAGAGCAACTGGACAGCCAATTGCCTCATCCAGGCGTTCCTCGATCAGCACGCCACTACGTATGGGGGAAGGCACCCATCACGGGATATCAAACTGATAAACCTCCGTACCGTCGCCACCGGCAAACGGTCACTGCAAATGGGGTCAGCTCTACCCGCAAGTACCGGCCACGCGCTGGCAAAACGAACCATAACGTTCGACAGCATGACAGTCATGGTCGACGTGCTCTCCCGGGACACATTGACCGTGGGCCAGACTCTGGAAGGACCTCTAGTGATTGAACAAACAGATACAACCATCATCCTGCCGCCAGGCACAACGTCGGTGGTCCAGAACGATAGCTCTCTTCTCGTGGAGGTGGCCCGATGAGGCCCGAAGTGGATGCCCTGTCGTTGGCCGTGATCCGCGGCCGACTCGAGCAAATCGCAGACGAAATGGACACCGTCTTTGAACGCATGGCGTTCTCGCCGGTCATCTCGGACGCATGGGACCGGGCCGACGGAATCTATTCAGCGGTTGACGGATCGATGATCGTGCAGGGCGTCCGCGGTCTGCCCATCTTCGTCGGCACCATGCAATACACGGTGGCCAGCGTCTTGTCCGCGATCAAGGATCCGAAGCCCGGGGACATGTACTTGGTGAATGACCCCTTCGCCGGCGGCACTCACATCATGGACACCAAGATGGTGCGGCCTTTCTATTACGGAGGCAAATTATTCGCGATGCTGGCAAACACAGGCCACTGGACAGACCTTGGCGGACGCGTCCCCGGAGGCTTCGCAGCAGAAGCGAGCGACTGTTACCAGGAGGGCCTGCGCATCCCGCCTGTGCGTCTATTCACTGACGAGGCACTGAACTCGGATATCCTCGCAATCCTGCAAACTAATTCCCGGTTGCCGGACGATGTCCTGGGCGATGTCCAGGCACAGGCGACGGCGTTGCGAGCAGGAGATTCACGATTGACCGAGCTCCTTGATGAATACGGTGCCGACCTTGTCTCCGCGGTGATCGATACACTGCGCGAACGTTCCTCAATTCAAATGCGTAGCTATATCAAGGACATCCCTGATGGCACGTACCAGTTCACCGAGGACATGGACAACGACGGCATCGCGGACAAGGCCTTGAGCATCGCAGTTGAGCTGACGGTCTCCGGCGAGGAAATGACGGTCGACTTCAGCAAATCCTCACCCCCTTGCGAAGGGCCGATGAACTCCGTCTACGCGGCGACTGTGTCCAGCGCCATTGTTGCGATCAAACACGTCTTCCCCGACGTGCCCATCAACTCCGGGATCTTTGAACCCCTGACTTTCGTAATCCCCGAAAGCGTCTTCCTGAATGCCAAGGTGCCCCGGCCCGTCGCTGGATGCGCCGCGGAAACAAGCCAGCGGATCATCACGGCGGTCATGGGCGCGTTGGCCGGTGCGCTTCCGGACGGAGTACCCGCCGGCTCCTCGGCTACCTCCAACAACTTGTCCATTGGCGGTGTTGACGAGGAAGGAGACCCCTTTGTCATGTACATCTTCCTCGGCGGCGGCTACGGGGGCCACAAAGCTGGAGATGGGCTTTCAAACGGCTGCTCGCTCATGAGCATTGGTTTGATCCAGTCAGTCGAAACACTGGAACAGCGCTATCCCATTCTCGTCCGCCAGTACTCGCTCCGTGAGAACTCATTCGGTGATGGCGAATTCCGAGGCGGACTAGGTGTGCATTTCGAGTTCGAGTACACCGGTGATCGAGGACGCGCGAGCCTCCTGGGAGACCAATCGAAAACCGCTCCAATTGGTCGCGCTGGTGGAGGTCCGGGGGCGGCGTCGGCACCCTGGTTCCGCCTCCGCGGCGAAAAAGTCATCCTGCCCATGATCAGCAAGGGAGAGAACATCCCACTCACGCGGGGTGACCTCATCTGCATGCTTACCCCTGGAGGGGGCGGCTACGGCAACCCTTCAGCCCGCTCCGACAAAGCCCTAAGGGCCGATGTCGAGTCAGGCTACGTCCGGGCAGCGTCCTCCGCCCTGTGACACATAACCACCTCAAAGCATCAACAGCTTCGGCACCATCATCTGGAGGCATCATGGAAAACATTGGACAAGCAACGCACAAACGGACAAAATCTCTGCGGCGTGCCATCATGGGAAGCCTGGTTGGCACGTCCCTGGAATGGTACGACTTCTTCCTCTACGGGACGGCCGCCGCCCTCGTCTTCGGCGACGTATTTTTCCCGTCGTATGACCCTCTTACCGGAACGCTCTTATCATTCATAACATTCGCCGTGGGCTTTGCTGCCCGCCCCGTTGGCGCAGTGATAGCTGGTCACTTCGGCGACAAGATCGGACGCAAAAAAGTTCTGCTGGCCACCATCATGGTGATGGGAGTGTCAACTATCGGTATCGGACTCCTCCCAAGCTATGCGACCGCAGGAGTGATCGCTCCGATTCTGCTGGTCACGATTAGGCTCATTCAAGGTCTTGCACTTGGAGGTGAATGGGCTGGCGGGGCACTGATGATCGCCGAACGCGCACCCAAGGAACGGCGAGGCTTCCTAACAAGCTTCGTACAGGTCGGTGCGTCCATCGGCAACCTTTTGAGCACCGGAATCCTGCTGCTGATGTCCGCAGCCCTCGAACGTGACGAATTCGTTTCTTGGGGCTGGCGGGTACCGTTCCTGCTGTCGGCAGTAGTAGTTGTCGTCGGCATCTATATTCGCTTGAAAGTCACGGAGACACCTGCCTTTGATGCCTTGAAGGAAAGCGGCACCGTCAGCAAGTCCCCCGTGCTCGAGCTGTTGCGGCGTCAGCCCCTCGACGTCCTTCGCGTGATTGGGATCCGGGCCGGCGCGGACATTATGTTCTACCTGCTCATTACCTTCCTCCTGACCTACATTTCGAAAACCCTGGGCTTGCCCGCTACGGTTGGCCTCACCGCGGCGATGCTCGGAGCGGGCATGCAACTCCTGACGTACCCGGCCTTCGCCGCGCTAAGCGATCGCTTCGGTCGCAAACCCGTGACCATCTTCGGCGCTGTCGGGGCGATCATCTGGATGGTCGTCGCCTTCTTCCCGCTGGTCGATACCAAATCCGTCGGCTTGATCATCCTTGCCGTGCTGGTCGGTCTCGTCTTCCACTCTGCCATGTACGGCGTCCAGGCAGTGTGGATCTGCGAGCTATTTGACGCCAAACACCGTTACAGCGGCGCTTCGCTGGGATATCAGCTCGCCGGCATCGTTGGCGGCAGCCTGGCACCTACCATCGCGATCGGTCTTCTGCAGATCTTCGGTTCCACAACTGCCATCATCGTCTACGTCTGCATCGCTCTGGCCATTGTCGCGATGACGGCTGCCTTCACCCGGGAAACCCGGGGAGTGAGGATGCATGACCACGAGGAACAGCAAGCTGCGGAAACATCTGTCCGCGCCTAGTGTCCGGCCGCCGGCCACACCAAATGAATTAGGAAGACTTATGACCAGCACAAGCACGCTGAAGGCACTCGAGGATGAGTGGATGGATACGTATCACCAGCGAAATGCCCGATCGAAGGCGGCGAATGAGTCCGCACAGAGTTTTATTGCCAAAGGTCAGCGAACACGGTTCAACTCAGGAATGCCGTATCCCGTCTACATTCAGCAAGGATCGGGTTCCCATTTCACCGACGTAGATGGCAATGACATCCTGGACTGCAACGCTGGGTGGAACGCAAGCTTTGTTGGACGGTCCCACCCGATCGTGACCGCCGCAGTGCACGACGCAATGAACCAACTGGGGGCGCCTGGAGGCGCAATGCACCCCTCCCCCATTCGGGATGAATTCGCGCAACAGTTGTGCGAACGCGTCCCGGGTGCGGAACGGGTCGTCTTCGCCCCCTCCGGCTCGGAAGCGAATACTTACGCCCTACGTCTCGCCCGGTCCTTTACAGGACGCCAGACCGTCATCAGGGTAGCTGGTGGCTTCCATGGCCAACACGACGCCCTCCTCGGCGAACAATCATCAAAAGCGGGTATCTCACCAACTGCACACAACAACATCATCACCGTGCCGTTCAATGATCTCGCAGCCGTCAACGAGGCCCTGGACCTCCATTCGGGGTCAGTCGCGGCAGTAATCGCTGAGCCCATGATGACAATCCCCGGCGCTGTGCACCAGAGAAACGGGTTCCTCAAAGGCCTCCGCTCGGCCACACAGCGCCACGGAACTCTCTTCATCCTTGACGAGGTCATCACTGGATGTCGGTTCGCTGTCGGCGGCGCAAGTGAGTACTACGGCTTTGAAGCGCCGGACCTGATCGTCATGGGCAAAATGCTTGGGGGCGGCCTGCCTGTCGCCGTAGTCACCGGGCGGGCCGATATTCTTGAGCAACCGATTAGCGCATCAAACACGCATGCTCAGAATCCTGTTGCCCTTGCCGCAGCCGTAGCTACGATGCGAATAACAACCAGGGAGGTATTCGCAGAAGCGGCATCTAAGGGCGAAAAGCTGCGCGACGCCCTACAAGGCCTCTCGGCAAGGCTTGCACTTCCGCTGGCAGTCACTGGTGACGGCCCGTGCGTGGGCCTCCACTTTACCAGTGAAGAAGTCATGGATTTCGCGTCAGCCCAACGTGCAGACCATCGGTTGTGGCGCCTAATGTGCTTGGGACTGGCCAACACTGGGCTCGGCCTTACCAGCAGGACCTTTGGTCCGAATGCTGTCTGGACTGATGAAGATCTCGAATTTGCCGTCCAAGGCTTCACCTCGACGCTCACTGCAATTTCGAGAGCACAGAAAGATACATTGCAGGAGGCCAGCGTATGACACCTCCAATAAAGAGGGCGGAAGTGTTGAGCGTTGACGTACCGAGCCCCCGCGGTCACTTTTCGCACGCCGTAATCGCCGGAAATCTTGTGCACGTCTCCGGCCTGCTCGGCTTTGACGCCTCAGGACAGCTCCCGGAACCGGGGGACATCGAAGCCCAGACAGCGAGAATATTGGACTCACTCGAGTCGATCCTTCTTGCAGCAGGTTCTTCTCCAGCCTTCCTGGTAAAGCTCACTGTCTACGTCACCGACATCAGCGAACGTTCCGCAGTGAACAGGCTGCGGGCTGATCGCTGGCCCGACACAAAACCGGCCAGCACCCTTGTCGAAGTCAGTGACTTGGCCGCCGAAGGCGCCGTCATCGAAATCGATGCCGTCGCCGTACGCTGACCCGCAGTCCCTGGCCTACACAAGCAGGCCAGGGACTGCCCCAACGCCCCAGCTGAAGAGAAATGACACAATGCCAACGTCCACCAAACACTTGCCAGACATTTTCGATCGAGCCAAGAAGGTCATGCCAGGCGGCAACACTCGTTCGACCGTGTTCGTCCCCCCTCGTCCACCGTATGCCGTCGAAGGTTCCGGCGCCTTTGTCACCGATGAAACCGGACGATCGGTCATCGACTGCAACAACAACTACACATCCTTGATTCATGGGCATGCCCATGAATCAGTCCTTGACGTCGCCCTTGATGCCGCGAAAAAGGGAACCGCATTCGGCCTGCCGACCAGGTACGAAGTCGACATGGCTGAGTGTCTTGCGGAACGAACCGGTATCCAGCAGTGGCGCTTCTGCAACTCGGGAACTGAAGCGGTTCTCATGATGCTTCGCGCAGCGCGAGCCCACACAGGTCGCGACATTATCATCCGCTTCGAGGGCAGTTACCACGGCACCGGCGATGAAGTTGTGGACCAAGAATCATTAGGCGTGCCGGCTTCGACACGACAATCTGTTCTTGTGCTCCCCCAAAACGACCTCCAAGCCCTTTCGGATGTACTCCAAAACCACAGCCACAGAACTGCAGCGGTTCTTATCGACCTGATGCCTAACCGCGCGGGGCTGCAACCAGCAACCCATGAATTCGTTCAGGCGCTGAGGGCACTCACACGGCACTACGATGTGCTGTTGGCGGTAGACGAAGTGATCAGTCTTCGTCTTAGCTGGGGAGGGTTTCATAAACATTATGGGGTAGAGCCGGATTTGATCTCGGTAGGGAAGATCATCGGAGGCGGTTTTCCCGCCGGAGCGATCGGCGGAAGCCCCGGCATTCTCAAGACGTTCAGCCCAACAACGAGTGGCAACGTCATGTGGGGTGGCACATTCACCGCCAACCCCGTGACTATGGCAGCTGGCCTCACCGCCCTTCGCCTATATGACGAAAAAGCAGTATTAGATCTGAACATCCGAGGCGACCACTTACGCCGTCAACTGAAATCCGCGGGAATTCCGGTCAACGGCTTCGGATCACTGATGCGCATAGTCACCCCAAACATCGAATCCCTATGGTGGAATCTCTACGATAAGGGCGTCCTGGCTGGCTCCAATGGACTCCTTGCCCTCTCAACAGCAATGACCGATGACCACATCCAACAAGTCGCAGAAGCCGTCATCGGTAGTACCACTGACCTATCCGTGAAATGAAGGTGATTCAAAATGAGCGATCTGGTGAATTGAGTGGCAAGCCGCCAACTTGACGAACCGACTTGCTGCTTTTGACGTTTTTCCAATCCTTGGTCGTTGAGGCGGGCATACTCGACGGAGCCATCTCCATCCCTGTCCCGGTAATCACGGATCCATTCCATCGCTCGGTCGGCGTGGGGCTGCAGCGCGGTGATGATTTCCGAACCGAAACCTCAACGGCTCACCTCACCAAGTAGCCTGTCTGGCAGCGGCTTGGATGGCGTTCGACGCCGTCGACCGGGAAAGGCAGCTGACCTCCGGGATCGTGCGGCTCGGCTGAAACGGCAATTCAACGAACAGTTCTGGCTGCCAGACAAAGGCTACTATGCCGTTGAATAGGACCGCGACAAGCGACCCGTCGATGCCTGCGCCTCCAACATGGGCCACTGCCTGACGACAGTATCGTCGACAAAGACAAAGCACCACTGGTCGTGGAGCGACTAATGTCCCCCCGATGTTTAGCGGTTGGGGGGTGCGTACCCTGGCATCCGACATGGGCGCTTACAACCCGGCCAAGTACCACATTGGGGTGGTATGGCCCCATTACAACGCGATCATCCAAGTCCGTCTGATGCTCTACGGATTCGTGACGGAGGCGCAGCGGATCTCGACGGCACTGCTGGAGGCCGCGGAGTTTTCGGCGGGAGGCCTTCCAGAATTGTTCTGCGGCTTCAGCCGCGACCAGTTTTCCTCGCCCGTGCCCTATCCCACGGCGTGTTCGCCACAGGCGTGGGCGGCCACGACACCCGTACAGCTGGTGACAACATTAATGCGATATGACCCCCGACGTTTCCTCCGGCGGCGTCTGGATGGACCGTGTCCTCCCGGAGTCCTACGGCGACCTGCACATCACGAACGCCCCTATGGGGCCGGCCGTATCACTATCGATATCTCCTGCTCGGCAGTATCAATTCAGGACTGTCCGAGGGAATGGTGTTCCATCGAGGATACCTAACGTGGGTGGGTGAGCTAATGGAACAGGCCGCACCGCAGTCAGAGAACTAATTGGCGCATAAGGTTTCCACCTACATGTCGAGGCGTGTGCTGCCAGAAGACGGCGGAAACCCGGGCGCCGCAAATTCACGCATTCCGTGTCCCCATTTGGCACAAAGCGACTTGATCAGCGGCAAACATACTTAGTTGATGCTGCTGTTGCTTACTCCAGCGTGAGGCAAACCACTCGACGCTACGCAAACGGAATCAAGGAGGGAATAGTTGTTGGATAGCCATTACTCGCTCGCTTTTCTTCTCACGGGTCGAGACGGTAACGGCGCTCGGAGCGCTCTTCCGGATGCTCCGATTATCTCGGATCAAGACGAGTCTCTAGTTCCGTGGTCAAGAAATCTGAGAGCGCGCATTGCTACTGCACTGCACCGGGCAGCATGGGCTTTTGAGTCGGCCGATGTCAAACGTTGAAGTCACTCATCACTGAACCCCACCCACGGCGGCTTGAGAGTATCAGACGCATACGATCAGGGTACGTCCGATAGAACGATCAAGGTCGGATACTTGCACGCCTGGCCGGGTGTTCCTCCTGTTAGGGCACACCCAATTTTGACGAAACGGAACCATTGTGGGTCACCGCTACGATGAAGCAGGTTGAGGCGAGGAAGTCCATGCCCCGCAGCTCAAAGAAGGGCGACGAGCTTCCATTCAGAGAGTGGGGAGAGCCGGAAGGCTGCTTCGTCACGGTTGGACCGGCGCAGGCCTGTCAGTCTGAAAGTGTAGTGGTTGTCCTTGGCGTGCTGTATCCAAATGTCCTCCCACAGCCTGTCGCTGCTGGCACCCACCTTGATCTGGTACTTCTACCTCCCGGCTTGACCGCTGGCCGGCAGAGCATGGACGTTGTCTTTTACGACCCGCTGTCTTCTAGTTGGGACGAAGACGAGGTACCCCTCGCCGCGAAGTATCGAAGGAAGTCCATGGGCGATGGTTACGCAAATCGCATCCAGGCCCAGAACGCTGTTGCCCGCGATCTGACGTTGCTTCGCTTAGGAAAACCCGGGTAGTCGATTGCTCTCGACTGCCAACATACTGGCAGCGATTGACCCTCCCGCAGGACAAAGTTAGAACGGCGGACCATTACTCGCCGATGATCGACCCCGCCAAGCCCTCAATCGACAGCCCCACACCTCTGGCATCCAAGGTTTTCAGCGTGAGTACAGCTCACGTCTGGTCATGTCGAAACCGGACCTCGACCTTATGAACATTCGTGATCAAGATTTGCGAAGAGTGTGCAGGCTGCTTCGAGCCGTCCCGCAAGAGTCAGCGCTTCTGTTCAATCCGCTGCGGCAACAGGAAGCGGGACCGGATACGTCGAACTGCCCGCCGTCCTGCCCTGCCGGTAGCGGCTGACGCCGGGGCCGTAGTTGTCAAGGACGAGCTAAAGGCACTGCGGCGCCAACTGGCAACTACGAAAAGGATCTACCAACGCCGCGTCGAGATTCTCCAGTCCAAGCTCCGCTCCCAGTCCTGTGAGATCGACCGCCTCGAGGCAGAGAACTCCGAGCAGCGTCAAAGCAACAATGTTCTCCAGCTCGAAGTAGCCCGGCTGAAGCGCGCCCAGAGAACCAACGTGCAGGACCTCGCGCATCTCGCAGCATGGCTGGTCTCGCTTGCGAACGCAAAAGGTGTCGCCCTGGACCCAGCAACGCTGGACATCCTTAACCGCCGCGGATGGCATCCATCCAAGCGCCAGGCGGGAGCGGCGCGGACATGACGATGTCCATCGCACGCCTCTCGGCACAGTCGGGTCTGCGCTATCTGTTCAAGACCACGATGATGGATGACCTCACTACCACTCCCCCGGACGCCACCACCTACTACGTGAAGGCCGGGACGCCTGAAGGCCGGTGGATCGGCAGCGGACTACACGGCATCAACAGAGGTCCCGGCGACGTCGTCGCCGAAACAGACGCGAAAGCAGTCTTCGACTTAGCCGTACATCCGGACACCAACGCACCACTGGGCCGCCCCCACAGCCAACCCACCGCCGTCGACAACAAAACCGGCCCACCAGCGGTGAGGCACGCCGTCGTTGGTTTCGACCTAACCTTCAGCGTGCCAAAGTCAGTGTCAGTCCTCTGGGCACTCAGCCCTCGCAGCACGCAAGAGCTGATCCTCCGCGTGCACCACGAAGCAGTTGAAGCAACACTTGCCTGGTTGGAAGAGCAAGTCATCCACACCCGCGCCGGACGAAACGGCGTGGCCCACGTCGGCACACAGGGAGCCATCGCCGCTGCTTTCGATCATTGGGAATCCCGCACCGGCGACCCTCAACTCCACACCCACCTGGTCATCGCCAACCGCATTCAGCGCATCACCGACGGCGCCTGGGTGACCCTCGACTCGCGCACCCTGTACAAGGCTGCCGTCGCTGCCAGCGAACACTACAACGGTCTCCTATTCGACGCTCTCCACTGCCACCTTGGCAGCGACACGGACATCCGCATCCCCGTCATCAACACGGGCAATCCCAGCCAGCAACTCACCGGGATCGATGAGGACCTCATCCGCGAGTTTTCCAACCGGTCCCGGCTGATCAACGTGGAAACAGACCGCCTCGTCGCGGAGTGGACAAAGGAACACGGCCATCCGCCAACCACGGCAACGGTCATCAAGCTGCGGCAGCAAGCGACCCTGGCCACACGCGTTCCCAAGCCCGAGCTCCCTACCCCCCTGCACGAGCTATCCAGAGAATGGAAGGCACGCGCAACCGCCAAAGGATTCCAACCGGACGATGTTATTGCGGCAACGATCAACCGTTCCAGAATTACGCCATTTGGCTTCACTGATTTGAACCCTGACTGGATCACCACCATCGCCACCCTGACCCGTGAGCGGGTCGCTCACAAACGCTCAACCTGGAACCGCTGGAATCTATTGGCGGAAGCCGAACGCGTCTGTGCCCAGGTGCGTTGCCGCACGGCGGCGGACAGGAGCACGCTCATGGACGCCATCGCCACCGCAGCCGAGCAGCAATCCGTGCCTC
The DNA here is from genome assembly GCF_048957775.1 of Pseudarthrobacter sp. CC4. NCBI lineage: Bacteria > Bacillati > Actinomycetota > Actinomycetes > Micrococcales > Micrococcaceae > Pseudarthrobacter > Pseudarthrobacter sp. CC4. The sequence continues at coordinate 96,465 of NZ_JARCCZ010000019.1, forward strand.
TGAATGATTACAGGTACACCGTCCCGGCCCACGCCGAGGCAGACGTCCAGCACGGGCCACGAAGCGTCTTCGACTTTCACGGGTCACGCCTCTACACCGATACGTCCACGCTCGCTTGCGAGGACGCGATCATGGAAGCAAGGGACGACGACGGCGGCCCGGCACTCCGCGCCAACCTCATCATGGATCTCCTTGACCAAGTCCAACAGCCAGAGAGCCGAGTGCTTCACTCCGATCAGCGAGCCGCCGTTGCCGACGTCGTCCTGAGCGGCAACCGCCTCGATGCCATCGTGGGGCCAGCGGGCACGGGAAAGACGACAACGTTAGGTGCAGTGAAGGCAGTATGGGAATCGAAGTATGGCACCGGCAGCGTCGTCGGGCTCGCCCCGGCAGCTGCCAGCGCCGAAGTGCTCGGCCGCGAACTCGCTATGGCAACGGAGAACGTCACCAAGTGGCTGCACGAATCGAACGGCCAGGGGGCTAGTTCAAGGGCGGAGCGGTTCTTCGACGTCCAATCACAACTGACCACGGCTCCTGCCAGCGAGCGCCGCAGCATCGCGTTAGCGCAGGAGGCTGCACGGCTCGCTGCCGTCCAGCAACGATGGCGCTTTCATGCAAATCAGCTCATCATCATCGATGAGGCTTCCATGGTCTCGACGTTGCAACTCGCCGCGCTCGTACACCAGGCGCAGGAAACCGGCGCGAAGATCCTCCTTGTGGGAGACCCGGGACAGCTGGACGCCATCGACGCCGGCGGTGTACTTGGCTGGCTGGACCGGCAGGGTAAGGCAACACGGCTGAGCACGATCTGGAGATTCCATGAGGAGTGGGAGCGCACAGCATCGCTGAAGCTTCGGAAGGGTGACTACGCAGCTATATCCGGCTACGCACACCATGGGCGGATCCGGCACGGCACCTACCTGGATATGGCTGACCAGGCCTACCTCGCCTGGCAGTCAGATACTCGGGCAGGAAAGTCATCCATCCTTATTGCCGCCGACAATGAAACGGTCGGCATGCTCAATGAACGGGCGCAGGCGGATCGAGTGGCCCAGGGAGAGGTGGATCCAGAGCAGACGGTGCTGCTCAGCGATGGCCTACGGGCGGGCTCCGGTGACACAGTCATCGCCCGTGGGAATAACCGAAAGCTAGTCGACAGCGACGGTAATTTCGTAAGGAACGGGACGCTGTTCGATGTCGAACAGATCAGTCGTCGCGACAGCTCGGTGCTGGCACGTCGGCGGGGCACAGGCGCAAGTGTCCTACTCCCCGGAGCCTATCTGGAGGCGTCCGTCGAGCTGGGCTATGCCACCACAGCACACCGTTCCCAAGGCATCACGGTGGACACCGGCCACACGGTAGTCACACAGGGCCGGCTCACTCGCGAGCTGCTGTATGTGAGCATGACCCGTGGCCGTTCCGGCAACTTTGCCTACGTCAGCGAAGGTGACGACGCCGACCATCCTGCCGTCGATCCATCACTGCAGCTCTCCTGGCAGGGCATCCTTGGCGAGGTGCTGGCGGCTGAGGGCGCCGAACGGACTGCCCACGAGATTCGTGACACGGAGCGTAGGAAGGCGGACAGCCTTGAGCGGCTTTACGCGGAGTATGACTACCTCGCGCAGATCGCGGCAGGACTGGACCTTAGACAGCAGTTGGACGAACATGCCCCTGGCGGCTCACAGGAATTCCAACAATCTCCGTCGTGGGGCGCAGCTGTCGCGGCATGGCGGAAAGCCACAGCCGTCAGCCGGCAGGGTACCGAGCGCATACTGAGCCAGTTCTGCCAGGAAACTAGCAGTGCCAACGATCGCTGCGCTGTCCTCAGCGTGCGTTTACGCCGGTTCATGAAAGGAAGGACGACGGCCGTTGAGGAGCCTCTGGTTGAAAAGCTCGCCATTTCGCGGTCTGACTTAGCAGCGATGATTCAGCAGGTCAGGGAACGTATTTCCCAAAGGACGGAGACCGTGAGCGTGGCAGCGCTGACAGCCGATCCTGAGTGGAAACGTGCTTTGCTCGAAGCCGTCGGAAATAGCACCAGTGGCGAAACCTGGCAGCTGGTCCGTGACGTTGCCGTCTTTCGCGACAGGTGGGCGCTGCCGGACTCTCCCCTCCCACTGGGCCCGTCTCCGGCGGATTACAAATGCGAACAACGGGCCCAGCGTGAACGAATCGATGCAGCAATCAACAGTGCTCGTCGCGGTGCCACCGCTCAGCTAAATGACTCGCCTGTGCATTCAGCCGTTTCTCAGCAAGTCGTCCTTACAAGTGCCGGCTGGCAGCTCTAATCTGGTAGGGAGGCAATGCGAATGGTCGTCAATCCCGCGGTAAGACCCAAGGTGGCGACAACCGGGCTAGTGATATCCAGCGCGGTTGTCTTCATAGTCTTTGCCCTCTCATTCATAGACTTGGCCGCCACGGAACTTCCTCTCGTCTTGAAGGTCATCGTTGGCAGCTTGTTGTTGGCAACTGTTCTAGTGCTTGCGCTGTTATGGGGGAAAAGATCCGCCCGTCGGCGGACCTGGCTGGCTACCGCAGCAACCAGATGGCGATCCTTTGACAACGCTAAGCTGGCCAACGGAACCACGACAGAGGTGACCCTCCTCAGCGTCGACGCGGTGCAACCCACCGGCTCATGGGTCACCATCATGTGGAACCGCTTCAACCACGTTCAGCGTGCCTGGATAGAAGCACTACCCGAACCACTATGGCCAGGATCCGTCCTGCTCATCACCCCCGACCCCACTCAAGTAATGCCCAGCACACCATGGCCGGAAACGTACTTCATTCGAGCCGCCGACTGCTTAGCTTGGGCACCCGCCGAAGGCCGGAGCCCCTAAGCGGCATCTACTGTTACGACGCTCCGGCAATACAAAGATTCGAATGTATGTTCTAAAATTACTTCATGATCAAGTCCGGCTCCCCTGAAGATGTCGAGCGAATGATGATTCGCATGGACGCCGAAGCAAGCCGGCCGATAGACGACCCGGCACCCATCCGGGATTTCCCGAAGTATGGGCGTCCGCTTGTGTACGTCAGCGGAATTTACGGCAAGGCCGTTGGGTGGACCCACAAGTACGGCCTCATCGAGTGGCTGGATACTTACGGCAAATACCACATGGGTTGGGCGCATTCCTCAAGCATCAGGCGTGTAAAGCCTGATGAGTGGAAGGGCAGTAGTGCGTTGTAGTCGGCAGCCATCCCGGCCACGATCAGGCAATCATCGGGTAGCGCCGTGCGTGTCGAAGAAACGCAAGGCTCGCGGTCATGCCTAGGGTCGTTGGCATGGAAAGAGATCCCTCAGGGGAGCTGAGAGGACAGACGTCGATCAACGATCTTCTCGACAAGCCGGTCGGCGCCGCACCGGTCCAGCTCGCGCTGCCGATCCTCGTGCAGGTGAAGCCTGGACAATTCCGCCGGCTGTCTTAGAGCGGCGCCCGAAGGCGGTCTGAACGTACAAGCGGAGCATAGACAAGGTGATGGCCTGGTCCAAATGCGGATCAGGCCACCCACTTCCAGCAGCACTCGGCTACATGCTTATGTCAGCCCGCTCCGGCCCGCCTAAAGGGGGCGCGGCCACCGGTCCTTTCGTAGCGATGCTGTAAGCAGGCTGGGCAGCTTCGGGTGCCGCTTGAAGACCCGCATCTGCAGCAGCTTCCGGACCCGCTGCCGCGCGCGGTGAGCGCTGGTAGGCCGCCTTGCCGAACCGAAGGTCAGGACCGATCGTCTCAGCAACAATCCGGCGGGCTTCCCGCCGCTCGCCGTCCTTTTCGAAGGCACGGAACTCGAGTTCACCCGACACCGTAACAGGGTCACCCTTCTTCAAGGAGTTCGAAGCATTCTCTGCGAGCGCGCGGAACGCCGAGACGTTGTGGAAGACAGGCTCTCCATCCTGCCAGGACCCGTCGGCTCCCTGAATCCGCTGGTTCACAGCAACCCGCAGTTTGGCGTGCGCTACCCCGGACTCACCGTAGGTAAGCTCAGGGTCCGCGACGAGGTTTCCGGCAATGTTGACCGGAATCTTGGTACTCATATCTTCTGCCCTTTCTTTCGCAGACGGGTTTCTCCCGTCCAACACTTCGCGGCCGCCCTACGGGCCGGAAATCTCCAACCCTCGGGATGGTCCGCCTGGCTGCTGCAGGCCTACGTACGAATCCTTGCCTTGCACCTCGGGCGAGACTTCAGCAGTGGGAACCTTCCCGCCAAAACCAGGCGGATTCGTGGATTCGAGGATGTCCTTGCTTGCCGCCGTGACGCGGCCTAAGACTGACTTCGCAATATCCACCCGGGAGGCGGGTTGCTTCGGAGAAGAGCTGCGCACAGCGGCTGAATGCTCCGCCTCAATCACTGCATCAGCCCAGCCGGACAGATAACTTGCAGACTGCGGACCCCGGTCGATTCCATGAGCCTTGAGGATCGTGTACGCAACAGACTCGGCCTCGACCTCGGCAAGGCCCCGGTGGTCCAAGCTGCTCCCGTAAAGCTTGCCTACGTGGTCGTCCGGACCATGCAGCAGAACATGCCCAAGCTCATGCGCAAGCACGGCAGTGCGTTCCTCAGGGTTCAGCCACCCACCGACTTGAACCTGGCGCTGTGCGAAGTCAGTGAAGCCGCTCGTCAGACCGAACTGCGCATCGGTCACCTGGATCGAGAAGCCGTGCGTGCGGATAACCCGGGCCAGCGACTCCCATAGGTGTGCCGCTTCGAAGGTCGGTGCATCACTCGGCCAGGGAACCAGCAGCGGAGCCCCCTGGGTCTGCGAAACGTCGAAGACTGCCTGGCCGCGCCAACCCGTGATGAGGGTCTTCTTCCCCCCGTCGATAGCACCCCTGGGAAGTTTGCCGCCCAGAGGAATGCGCTGGCGCGTACCGTCGGGCAGCAACATCTGCTGCACACGTGCAGTCCGCGGTGCAATGACCCACAAGGCATGCTCGCCCCGAAGGACAGTGCGGCCGTGTCGTTCCCATTCCTTGTACCCTGCGACGAGCGTCGGCTCGTCCGTACCCCGCTGCGCCATCTGCATCATGAGCAAGGCGACGTTGCCACCTGAGTACCGCCACAAATTGGCTGAGGCATCGAGCAGAACCTGCCAACGTGAAGGTGACTCGACTGCCTCCTCCAGGATCGAGTGCAGGCCATCCATCAATGAGGCGATTCGCTCCTCGGGCGCCATACGGCGAGCGCCGACGCTGGCTTTTGGAGAGCTGTGGTCGGGCAAAATGCTAGATGGAACTTCAGGTGTAGCGGCCACGACAGCCACCCTTCATGCTTCTTGGACCGCAGCATTGCTGCGCAGACACCCGTTCATGGTGAAGCACCTCAAGAGCGACATGACTCAGAAGTCAGCGACCAGTTGATGAGCAGCCTTCCGCCACTCAACAAAGTCAGGGTCATCACCAGACAGGATTCGGGGCGCAGGCTCCTTGTGTGCCTGCAGCCCTACGCACCCGGCAGTCCTGGTGTGCATCCGCAGGCGTTCGACGGCGTGCGGGAGCCTTTCGTGAAAGGCAAGCGGGCCGAAGCCCGGCTCATCTTGGGTGTAGGAGGCAAGCTCGGCGCGGTGAAGCGCATACAACTCAGCCACAATCTCGGGGTGACGCCACCAGCAGTCAGGAATGACCGACGTCGTCAGCTGATAAGTCGCGACAAGCCATCGCACCCATGAGAAAAGGGCGCCCCAAACTTCCTGGGACTGCTCCGGAGTCATTTCCCGCCAACGGCGGGTCACGCTCTTGGAAGCCGCTGAAGCACCAAAAGCGGATCGAAACAACTGTGCGGTGATCTCGTCGTCCCCGAAGGAGCCAGCAGACGGAACATCGAACTCCTCGGTCTCGTCATGGCTGCGCATCCGGCGCCCCTTTTGTCTTTTGCTGACGCTCCCTGTGCCCGTCCGCCAAGATGCGCTCCATCTCGGCCTTCAAGCGGCGCAGCTCCCCCGCGTCCTTACGCTTGTGCCACTCGAGTAAGTCGAGCAGGATCGGTCGAGTCCGCCGCCCAAGCATCAGCGCGGTGCCAGCGGGCAGGCGTCGAATCTCGTCCAGAGCAATCACAGGACTTTCCCGTATCTGCTCCCCGTCCTGCCGGCCAGCGGCAGACCAGGACCGCGTGGTGAGGGTGAGGCTCCTCTCCCCCAGCAACCCGGCGAGCGAACGCAGGTCCCGTTCGTCAGATCCGCCTCCAAAGATCACTTTAATGATCGCCGAGTCCCAGATGGTCGATGCCTCATCGATGGACCAGCCCGAACGGGCCTGGGACAACGACTGCAAAACGACGAGCGTTGAGATCCCGATACCGCCGCCGTCGGACAGCGCCACAGGCAGCCCGGGCCATGGTGCCAGGTTGGCGATCTCGTCGAGGATCAGGGAAAGAGGCGGATCCAGCCGGCCCCCAGGGGAGACGAACGCCATTTCCCGTGCTGCATTATCAATGTCATCGATCAATGCTGATAGGTACGGTCCTGCAGCAGCTGCACCGGCTCGTGTGCCAATCAGATAGAGAGTCCCCCGGTCCCGTATGAAGGCCTTGGGATCGAACTCTTCCGACTCGTCCTGCGGATTCAGTGCGGCGAGCACTTTGGGCGACGACAGCGGCGCTACCGCCGCCGAAACCCCAATCCACGAATTGGACGTGTTCCGCGGGTCATCTTCCAGGATGCCCATCAGGTCGGCCTGCCAGCCAAGCGCCGCCCCCGGCTGACTCAGCACCTCCAGCGCTTCCCGCGCCAGTACAGGGCTGGAGGACCAGCGTCGGAAAGCCGTCACTCCCTCGCCGCACAGCGCCGCTGCATGCAGTAGGCACTGAAGAACTATCAGCGAGCGCTTCTGCCACGCTGCGTTCTCGCCCTTCATCTCGGTGTCCGCGGTGATGACCAACGCCCGCCGGGTAGCAATATCAGGATCCTCACACCCACGTACGGGCGACCAACGAAGCGATGATGGAAGTCCTGACATGCCCTGGGGATCAAAAACGGTGACGGGTCGGCCTCCAGAGCCCCGTGCCTTCATCGTCACAACGAGATTGTCCGCGCGCGTTGAAGTCGTGACTACAGCTCCCGGCGCATCGAGGATGGCGTTGATGACGACATAAAGCCCCTTCCCGGATCGCGGAGCACCTTGAATCACCATTGACTCTTCCGTGGAGACATGTATGGTGACACCGCGGGAGCGGCCTAGCGTCCACGACACGTCCTGCACCGAGGGGTTTGCAAGTCCTGGACGCGTGAACTTTCCTCTTCTCCGCACGGCCCGCGCCCCAAAGTCGTGGAGAATCTCGGCGCGGCGGGCAACGCCGTCGCGGTTCAGGATGTCTTGGCGCAGCCAGCCGCCCGATTGCTTCCATCGCCGCCAAAGGACCAACGCGCCGACGGCGAGCGCAGCAACCAGCAGTAGAGCCGGGGCCAGAACCCACCAGACGCTGCCTGTGCCGAGCACACAATCAGCCCGGCGAACTACTATCCATTCCATTCTGTTGGCGATGAGTCCGACGGCGGCCGCAGGGTTGAAGGGCGACGGCGGCATGGTGCCGCACTGCCAAGAGCCGGCCACGTGCGCTGCTGCCTGCACCAACGCACAGAGACTTATGTAGGCTGCCGCGCCGACAAGGCCAGCGGTGACTAAGGGATTGTCACTTGCCGAGCGCGTGCTCACTGGCCGTCTCACAGCATCCTGTCGTCTGTCCCGAAAACGGCGAGCTCGTCAGTGGTCACGCGGTTGGCAACGATGAAGGAGCGGTTGCCCACCTTCCAGAGCCCGACGCCCTTCGGAAGGTTCTCAACATGCTCGCACTCCGCTTCTGTCAGGCCGAGCGCTTCCTTGGTCAGGCGCATCGCGTCGTGCTTCTGCCGGTAGATGACTCTGGTGTCAGCCTCAGTCAGCAGGCCCAGTGCTTTCTGTCTGTGCCCACTGGTGCTGTCACCGATCTCGTTGAGGTCGGCGACCTTGTGCATGATGAGCAGGTTTGCGATCCCGTAGGTTCTGGCGAGTCGCCACTGCTCGCTCATCTTCGCCAACATGTACGGATCTGCGAGCATCCGCCACCCCTCGTCGTACACCACAAGCCGCTTCCCGCCGTCAGGGTTGGTGATGGCAGCTTCCAACCACGTGGCGCCGCAGGCTGCGGCCAGCGAAAGCGCTTGCTCTGATGCTCCGATCAGGGCTGAGGTATCCATCACCATCATGGGCGCGTCAGCGTCGAAGGCCACAGTCGAGGGCGCATCGAACATTCCTTCGAGATCACCGGACACGGTACGTCGCAGGGAATGGCTGACGGCGGTCGCTCCGTCTGTACCGACCAGGGCGGTCATCTCCGTCGACGGCTTGAGGAGGTGGTCCAGCACCATGGGCAGGGTCGGGTTTGAGTTCTCAGCCATAGTTTCCATCAGGGCGATGTCCAGGGCTGTGTGCTCCACGGGGCGAAGGGGCGTGCCCTGCCGCATCAGCGAGACCAAGGCCCCAAGGAGATACCGACGCCGTTGCCTCACCACCGCTTGCCACTGAGCCTCCGTCAGGGCACTGGAGCGGGGACCGGCGTCGAGGGGATTCACCCTTGCAGGGCGGCCAGGGCCAATGGAAATGACCTTGCCGCCAACAGCCTCCGCTACTGCAACCCACTCGCCCTTGGGATCAGACGCGACGGCTGCCTTTCGCCCTAGGGTGATTGACCGAGTCACCAGTGACTTCCCGCACATCGACTTACCGGTGCCGACCGTCCCAATCACAACGATGGACGGACCGCTGATGATCCCCTTGTCGTAGAGGATCCAGGGATCGTAGGAGAAGGCCCCGGACCCGAAAACGTCGGTGCCGATGTAGGTTCCCTCGTGCCCCAGACCTGACTCTGTAAGGAACGGGTAGGCGGCGGCAAACGTCATGGTCGATGCACGGTGGGGCGCCGGGCGTAACCGATGAGGACCCCGCATGGAGTTCGGCTCGTTACTCCCCCAGTCACCAGCAAGGCGCAACCCCTGCGAGTCGCGCCGCGTGTCCCCTATCACGGCACTCGCCCACCCTTCAGCGCGTGGTGCGGGTCGGCGTCGTGGTTTCCTTTCCGTCCGCTTCTTTCCCGACGGTAGGTACTCGAAGCTTTTCAATGTGTGTTTCAACGCAGTCCCCTTCCAAGCGGCAGGCCACCGGCGACAAACGCGGCCCATTGCTGTCCGTAGAGAAGCCGCAGCTCAACAAATGCTCCTGCGGCAGCGGACTCAAGTTCCTGGCGATGCCGGGCCAAGTCCTCCAGCGAGGTCGCTGTGACGGTGATGTAGGCCGCCGGGCGGACGTCGCCATGGCCGGCAACGATCTCTTCCTCCCTCTGGATGACTTCTTCTTCCTCCGCCTTTTGCTCCCGCGTGAGAGGCCTGTCGAAGCGGGCGTTGATGCGGCGGCGGGTCTCGTGCGCTTCCTGCGCCGAGCGGATGTCACGGAGGGCTTCGGTTGTTGGCACTGCCCGTATGACCTCCGTGAACGTGTGGCGGAATTCGCCCACATAGATCAGCGGATGCAGGAAGCCCGGAAAGACTTTCTGGCGCGGCCATTCAGCGATCCAGAAAGTCTGATGGAATCCGGTGTCGGTCCGCAGGAAGGTCCAGTGTTCCTCAACGGCCATCGGGCCCTGGCGGTGGAGGGAATCCATGTCCTTACTTGTCGGCTCGTCCGCCGGCGGGGCTGCCGCCACCGGCGCTTTGGGGGCGGGCAAAGCAGCGGGATCGAAGGCCCCACGGATGATGCTTAGCAGTCCGGGTTCACGAACCCACTCTTCTACCTTCACGCTGTGGGTACCGAGCGACGTTTTCATCGCCTCGACTTCCAGCCGCAGGACGTGTTCCAGGCCAACCAGTCCCCCACCCGACTCCTTGATCCGTCGTCGAGCCTTGCTCGTGTCCAGGACAACCGCCACGAGCAGTTCGTGGCTCATGGTTGATCCGGCTGCGCCGAGCAAGTCCTCATACGCGCGTTGTCCCCACGCAGCGTTCTCGCCAGCCTGTGCCGGCACGGCGTTGTCTTTGTAAAACTCCCAGAGCGCCGACGACGGATAGGGCACTGTGTAATCTTGGACCGCGATCCTGGCCACGCCTGGCCGTTGGGCCATGCCGGCTTGTACACGTGACCAGGCTTGGACCGCCCAGGCTTTATCGTCTGCGTCTAGGAGTGCAAACGACCTCGTGCTGCAGCGCAACACCGCGATCGCCTCCCGGCCCGCGCGGTCAACGATGAAGCACTCACCACCGGCCGCTGTTCTGATCTCCAGATTGCCGACGCCGCCCGGGAGAGCGAGCCGACCAGCCAATCGCGGAGCTGCGGGCTTTGCAAGGAACAGGGTTTGTCCTGCCGCTGCCCGGTAGAAGAACACAACAAGCTGTTTCGCCCATACCGGATAAGGGATGCGGGAATACTGCAGGAGCCCGAGCAGCATAAGCCCAAGCCAGAGGGGTCCGGAAGAAAAAAGGCCAACCGGCCCACTACTCGCAGAAGCAACGACGGCAACTGCCCCGCCCCCTGCAACTATCAGCAACTGGTACCACTTGAGGCCAAGGAAGAACCCGCGGCGCTCGTATCTCGGGAATTTGACGGCCTCAAGGGCACGAGAATCTTCAGACATGTGGGTTTCCTCCGTTCGGAGGGTTGATTCTTGGTGCTTGGGGTGTGGGAGGCGTATCCCTCGAAGGGGCAGGTGCGCTTGCGTTGGGATGCGCTCGCGATCCGGCGTCTCCGGGCGGGGTTTGCCGCGCAGGTGCTGGGGCAGTGCCGCTTGCTCTATGGGGTTCTGTGCGCACTAAGTCCTGCTGCGACCCCGGTGGGTGCACGCTGTTAGGCGCTCCGATCGATTGCCCGGTTCTCAGGGCCAACTGGCCTCCGTCACCCTTGGGTGAGGGCACCCCGGAGGGAACAGCGGGTGTCAACGCTTGTGTCGGGAAGATGCTACGGCTCGAGCTGATTGGCCGGGTCATGGCGGATCGATTTACTAGGCCCGCAAGCGTCAGGCGACCACCTGTCTGCCGACTGATCTGGCGAGCCGCAATGCTGCTGCTCCGGGAGAGGACGTGGCCGCCACCGGCCGTTTGGGCTGCTGCCGCGAGTTCCCCGCCTGCGAAACTAACCAAGCGCAGGGCCATCAAAGGTGCGCCGCAGGCAAGTGCCATGCCCACCGCGCCGGCTGCCAATCCGGCAAAGGACTTGGACTCTGCAAAGAGCTTCACTGCAACGGCCAAGACCGTTCCGGCTAAGGGTTTCGCCAACACCAAAGCAATGACCACCTCGCACCAGCGGCGTGCCCAGGACTTTGTCTTGTCCCAGGGCAGCAGCATAAGGGCAACCGGCGCAACAGCTGCCAACACGACGAGTGCAAAGGAGCGGAAGATCATCGAGCACATCAGGATGAAGGCAAGGATCCACACGACAATAACTGCCATCACAGTGACGACGACGGCTCCAGCTGGGCCTCCTGTCGTCCCAGGTGCAAGGGAGACCAAGTTCCATTCCCGACCACTTCCTTCTGGTGCCCGTTCAAATCCAAAAAGCCTCATGAACACGAGGTATGGGTCCGAACCAATCGATTCGAGCAGCGCGGCGGAGGCTAAGTCACTCGCGCGCGTCAGCTGCCGGACCAGATACACAGCAGCCCCGACGAGCGGTATGGCGGCAGCGCCGCCGAGCATCGCGCGGCCAATGCGTCTCGGCTGCTGACTGACCAGGCCCGATAGGACCTGGAGGATCATCACGACGACGAGCGGTGTCATCATGACGACCACCCACCAGCTCGTCAGGCCTTCGATGGAGAGCCACTGGGAGTCGTCGATGTCCGACACTGAGAAGGCGCCGGTAATGAAGGCCCAGAGCCAGGACGCCATGTTCTGGAGGATGTTGGCGAAGAGAGACGTGACTGCGCCCATGGCGTTATCGTTCGTTTGTGACACCAAGCCGCAGCCGGGCGGCCACCATCCATTGAGGTCGCACTCAACAGGCATGAGCTAAAACCCGAGAGGAAAGGCCGTCTGAGACCAGAGGATGTAGCCGTTGATGCCGCCGAGAATGGCAGCCACCGGACCGGTCCAAAGCAGGATCACGCCGCCGCCCGAGGCAAGGCGTGACGACTGGCTAAGTTTGCCGGCCAAAAGCATCGCGGCACCGATGATTGCCACGATGGCGATGATGATGAAGGCGCCCACGAGGATGCCCCCGCCGATCTGTTTAAGCGATTCCAGGAAGGGAAAGCTCGCGTTCGGGGTGATCCCCGGGTCCACCGCTGCAAAGTACATGATGCTCCGTCCGTCTTGTTCCATGGAGTGAGCAGATGAGCTCAAGGGTTCATGGAACCAGCGGGAGGAAGCGACATGACCTCTTTCCATAACTATTGGCAGAGCCTTTGTCACGACATCAGGGCGGAGCAGTAATAACGTCCCACAACACATCGTTTTGAGACTCCTCCTGTGGCTCTCCGGCTTCCCGTGCGGAGTTTGCCGATAAATGGCGGCGTTTTGTGATCGTTCTTTGTCGCATCACTGCGCCGCCAGCTGTCTTGAATCTCTAGGGTTTGGAGGCACTTCGGTTATGAGACACGTGGACCCGGATGTGGCGACCGGTTCAGGTGTTCGTGAGGGCATCCCTCTACGGGATGCGCGCGCGACGAGGTGGCGCCTTCGATGATTCGACTGCCCCGGCATGACTTGCGTTCGCTGACCCAGTGGGTAGGCTCGCGGCATGTCACAAGGTGGGTCAGGCTCAGCAAGCCCGGACCGCGCTTCGCGTCGAAGGAGAGGTCGATCAGCAGTTCCGCATGACAGTTGCTAATTACCGGAGTATTCTTCCTGCTCTGGGCGACAATCTTTCTCACGTGGGCGCCCGTTGACACTCTCCGCCTGGTAACTTTCATCATCTTCGTGCCGATCGGTCGGCACTCGAGGCACGGACCCCAGTCTCACTGGACATTACTGTCAGACCCCGGAACTAGGCTGTAATCAACTACTGACGGGAATGGGCAGCCTTTGGAACTTGATCAGCTACTGGATTCGGCGTATCAGCGGACAGCTGACCTATTTGAGCGGATGCCCAAGGTGGAGTACAAAACCTCCCTCGACTTGGAGAATCTTCCTGTAAACGCGAAGACCTGGCACCGTTTGGATGATTTGGTGGCCGTTTTCTTTGATCTGAAGTCCTCAACCAATTTGGAAAAGGGCCGCCGCCCCGCCAGCACGGCCAGCATTTACGACGCTGGAGTGGGCGGTGTGGTCAAGATTCTGGAAGCGTTCGACGCGGATTTTGTCGATATCCAAGGAGATGGCGGATTCGGGCTCTTCTGGGGGGAATCGCGCTACGAGCGGGCTATGTGTGCAGGTATTTCCATTCGCACCTTCAGCACAGACTTCACGCAAAAGCTGGAGCACAAGTGGCCGGAGGCACCGTCTACTGGGTTCAAAGTTGGCGTCGCAAGTGGCTCCATCTTGGTGAAAAAGGTGGGTTTGCCGCGGCACCTAGACCTGCAAGAGCCCGTTTGGGCGGGCAGACCGGTCAACTATGCGGCAAAAGCGGCGCAGCAAACTGATCCAGAGCACATCCTGGTTACTGGAAGCGTGTGGGACGAGATAGAGAACAATGACTTCCTCGCGTTCTCGTGCGGCTGCTCAGATGGCAAGCCGGATGCAGTAGCGCCAAGTCTTCTATGGGAGGAACGAACTCTCGACAAAATTCCGGACGACGAGCGGTTTGGCCAGGCGTTGAATAGTGGCTGGTGCGCGATTCATGGTGAAGAGTTCTGCACCGCAATTCTTGCTGGCGAAACAAAGAGAGCGGGCGTTATGGAGAAAGCACTCCATAGCCGAAACCTGCTGGCTTCTGGCTCGGTTGAAAAAAACGAGGCCAGCAAGCGACGCAGGCGAGCACGAGAAGAGTTCAGGACGGAGTTCATGCAGGAACGTTTTCGACAGCTCCGGTCCTTGCTCGACGAGCTGTCACGCTGACATTCATACGTACCCAACGACCTCCCTCCGAGCAGGTCAGTCGTAGGTAGGGCCAGGATTGAGTCACATACGTGGAGAGAACACGTTAAATCGAGCGTGCAAAAGGATGCGTGAGATCTCTCAACAACGGATTGGTTACTGAGACAGTCGAAAGCGCTGCTGGTTGCGCATAAGTTGCAGCGATGGATGGCCGTTTTGTCAGTAGCGCTCTTGGTCAGATCGCAGTAGAGGTGATCACGCGATTACTCAACTTCGGCCCAGGCCACGATGGCTCTCCGCTGAACAAACGAGCTAGCCGAAGTTTTCGTCAATCCACTCGTCCATGGGTGAAATGATGGCGTTGCCCTTTCGGACCTTGCCAAGCCCCGTTTAGCTTGAAGTCAGCAGTTTGGCGTTGTGCTCGTTGAGGTTTCCAGCGAACCAGTCTCCCACCCAAATCGGGTCTGCGTAGGCTCTTCCGGCTTTGTTGGCCAAGTGGGCGGCACGGTTCACCACATCTCCCATGTAGATCACGTCATTGATGCCGCTGCCGCTGTAGCCGGCCTTGATCATGAGTGCTCGCCCGTAATCGACTCCAATGCCCAGCTTCGGGGGTGTGAGGGCCTTCTTGCTGAGCTTGGCGTTGAGCAACTTCTTCAGGGTGTTTGCAGTGCAAACAATGTTGAAAAGATCATCGATGTTGCTTTGCAGCGGAGTGCTGTACACCGCCCAGACGCAGTCACCCACGATGTTAACTTCCCTGACCAGAGGGGAGCTGTTCAGAACGGCGACCATCTCAGAAATGAACGATCTGTAGATCTTTGCAAGCGCCGGCCTCTCGTGTTTTTCGGTGAGACCGGAGGAGTCGCGTATGTCGACGAATATCGCGGTGCATTTACCGTAGACGCCGTTGGTGTAGGTCAGTCTGTCGCGGTCCGGAAAGTTGTCCTTTTCTTCGAACTGCCCTGTCGGCTGATCCAAAATTTCATCGATCCGCGCGGCGCTGGAGGTGTATGAGTAGTACTTATACTTTCCGTCCACAGTTACCATCCTGTCGCAGCTATGACGGCGACAGAAGCCACGACACCAACCGCGACCAGTTCTGCAATGATGGCGCGGTTGACGTACTTGAACTTGGTTGTGGCTATATGCGCGTTCTCGTGGATCTGGGCGGCTACTTGGCGCGTGAGCCGCGTGGGGTCGCTCGTGAGCAGGGACAACACCTGCAGATACGTTGGCCTGTCCTTCATGTAGTGTCCGGCGATGTCACCGAAGAACAAGAGGTTCACGGCGTCTTCGTCTGCTTCCTCCCCGTTCGGTAGTCGGCCACGGGTCCGAGGGAAGAGCGCCGCGCAGGCGAAGCCTGCAGAGGACACCAAAGCAAGGGCACACAAGCTCACAGCCAGAGTCAGCGCACAGGTCCACTTATCTTCGTCCTTGACGAGGTTGAACAGAGCCGCGACGGTAGCTCCGACAAAGGCGAGGGTTACACCTGTCTTCGTATCTGCATGTCTTATCCACTCATTGGTAACGGACAGTGCCTTCCAAGCCTGGTCAGGTTGGGGTTCCGCAACCGCAGGAACGTCCGGCTCTCCCTTGGGTCCCCACGTGGTGCGCCTCATTTGGATTCCATTTCACTAGCAGCGGCCTTTGTCTCACTGGAACGTACCTTACGGTCTGCACGGCGGAGTCATCATCTTCACGCCTGCAGAGCAAAGGTCCTGGACACGTTGAAGGAGTCCAAGATCTACCAGCCAACACCGTCCTGGTAGCCGGTACCCTACTAAACCGGGCTCTGACGTGCAGCGTTGCGGATTCCCAGTTCAGGGTGTCCCCTCTACCCCGCCCAAAAAACTGCCCGGTGAAGGCGCCCTAAACGCTACACGTTCGCGCCGCGAAGGAAGGCAGAAAGCTTCTGAATTATCCCCATCGCCGCAGCCTAACAGCCCCAGAAGTCAAGCAGCAGCGAAATACAGCGGCCTTCAATCTTCGTCCACCGAAGCGAGCCCCTCGGGGCGGGGACCAAATCGACCGCTGGCATCGGCATACACATCCATGCCGACGATCTGCTGCTTGAACTGGTTGAACTTCCAGTCCTCACCAAATGCCTTGATTAGATCCATATCCGGTTCCATCAGCCGAAGCGCCAGCAACCGCACAACAAGAAGCGCAATCTTTCCAGCAACATACGTGTGCTCGGCTGGAGGCATCGGGCCCCGCTCAGGGTGCTTGACGTCGTTGTAGTTGTTCGCAATCGCCCTTGCAAGAGCCAAACGAGACGCGGCTACGTCAAACCAATCGAGGTTGACCGCAGCTAGGGCACGGAAGACGTACGTTGCAGTAGTCGGGTATGAGCGTTTTCCTCTTGTTGACCAAGACTCTCGCTCGCCTTCGACCTCTCCAATGAGGTGACCTGCGGCCTCCAAACTCACGGAGGCGTTGACGATGTGGTCCTCGACGTAGGACTCAGGCCGTCTAAGCGTTCCGGCGCCGGGGTGAATAACGCGCTCCCACTGGTCGAAGCCCTCCAACCAGCGTTGCAGACCCTCCACACCGACGTCGGAGGCAGTGGCCAGCGGGTGCTTCATCTCCCCAGGAAGGGGCCGCCAATAGTCGGAGACAGTATCCTCGGAGACCATCTCGAAGAATGGCACGTCGACGACTTTGCCGGTGAGAACCTTGGCATTGAATCGCTCGTCCCGTATCTCATGGTGGCGGAATACGGCCGCTTGTCCGTACATGAGCGTCAACAGCGCCGCGATCTTGCGCTGTTCGGCGAAGTGCTCAGCACAGGGCCTCGACGTTTCGAACTTCGTGGTCAGACATACCCATTCACGCACACGAAAACCGGGCTTCTCGTCGTCCACGGCCCAGTTAGTGCTCAATTCGAACGTCACATCGCCGTGCTGCCAAACCAGCGGGGGCGGAGACTGCACCTCAACATTGATCTTTTGCGCCCGGTTCTTTTCGTCCGCCACCAAGGAGTAGGACGTAGCTCCCATATCCGTCCACTCAGTCAGGCCATCTATCCGCGAGCGGAGCTCTGTGACTTCAAGCGCGTCGTCAAAGTCGCCGTCACGATCCTTGTAGACGACCTCTTGCGGCGTGATCCTCACCGTCGAAAATCCCTGCCCGCCCATATTGAGCGACGATCCGGAGGTCCGGCAGCCATAGAGAGTGAACCGACCACGGTCGGTAAGTAACTGGAGGTTGGACGGCGGCCGACCGTCGCGTACCCAACCCTTCACGGCTGCGAACTGAGGTGTGTTGTTGACGAACGGGACCAGTAGGCTGACGCCCTTCAATTCCCCAAAAGACAGCATCCCGGTTACGTAGGGCGTGTCCTCGACGTTGTCGATAACGAGACCCGGAGCAGTGTCCCCCATCGTGAATCGCTTGTTGTTCAACTCGGTTTCCCCCAATTAGAGCCATTGCTTGGATTTTAGCGGGGACCGCCGACAACACGAGCTAATGCATATATTTTCACTTTCCGTTGGAGGAAACGGTAGAGGGGGAGCCGACCCCGGAGGAGCTTTCACAATCACGGCCCCTGACTGCCGACTGAAGGGCCCGAAAAGTTACAAGTGTCGTGTATTTAGTATCGGCTGGCCGATGTCGGCCGCGACCTCCACATGGAAGCGGCGCACCGCACTGTCGAAAACGACCGCTGCGCCAGCAAGGGTTGAACCTCCTGGAAGCCCGGGCTGCACCGAGGACGACAAAGGCAATCGAAACAGCTGCCATGAACGTGGTTCTGCCCTGAAATCGAGCTGGTTTGAGTTGCCCGTTCGTATATGTTCGGTTCAGGCGGTCAAATAACAAGTCTCAGCGATAGGCGGGACGTCGCAGGTTAGCGACGTATTAATGGCACTAGAAGAGTTCTTTAGCGCTCCAACAGATCGAAATAGGCAGGACCAGGATTCCAATTCACTGGATGCAACAACGTCCCTACCGCCGGGTTCAGGGCACTCCACATCATGCCGTCGCCCGCGTAGATGCCGACGTGGCCCCAGTTGTCAGGTCCCTGGGGATTTTGAACGACCAGATCTCCTGGTTGAGGGTTCTCTGTTCGGACACCCACACGCCACTGTTCTACTCGCGGCAGCTCGATTCCGGCCTGCCTGTAAATCCACTGCACGTAGCCAGAGCAGTCCCAGGCTTTAAAGGCGGTCCCGCCCCACACATACCTTCCGCCCAAACCTTCCTTCGTGAACCTCAGAATGTCTTGGCGCAGCTGGCTCAAGTTAGGGGAAGATGCCCCAGGCCACAGCGCTCGCGAGGAATCTGAACAGGAGGCAGGAGCGGTGCCGCCCTCAAGCGCAGCAACAATTGCCGTGGCCGCCGGCTCCCAACGCGCATACAGTTCGGGAAAAGCAGACACCTGGACTGCTTGAGCCGCCAGACCTTTGTCCATTCCCTGCCAACCGGGAATGTCCAGGAGTCCTCGAGGACTGCCGCGGTTCGGTCCCGACGGCCCACCGTAGAAGGCGCGCGCGTTATAGGAGGGATCCATTAGCTGCGCAACTGTCCCCCAGCCCGCCGCCGGACGCTGTTGTGCTGAACCGATCGAGTCGTGGTCACGTCCAACGCCGTCGTTCGGGAACTGCAGGGAAGCAGGCACGCTGGGGTTCGCGAGCATGCGCAGACTCGACTCCTGCAGCGCCATCATGATGGCGATGATCCGCCCAGAGCGCGGTATTCCAAGCTGCTTGCCGACCGCGATGTAAGTCCGTGCAACGCTCTCCTGACGAGGCGTCAGCTCGTAGAGCAAGAGCCCAGCGTTCCGCACTTCCAGGCCAGCACCACCCGCGTTAGGCGCAGCGGCCCCCTCGGATCCCGCTGGTGTACAGGCAACTGCCGATTGGCGACCCAGACCAGTGAGCGCCGCCACGCCTCCGGCAAATGCCATGGCGCCAACAAGCAGGGCGAGGGAAGCGGCCGCCGATATGACCTTCACCAATGCCCGGCGCCGCATGAGGCCTGCGACGACCACCAGTCCAGCCACTAGTAGACGATTCTCTCTGGGGTCGCGTAGAAGGCAACCATGGCGCAGCGCCCAGACGGAGCAGTGGTCGCAGGAGGACAGTTGACCATCACCGTGACGGGTGCCGCAAAGGCACTTTTGCCGTTATTAGACTCGTCCACAACTTGCACCGTCACCGTGCATACGTGAAGGCCCTCCCACGGGGCCGGATACTCCTGAACTTTGGCCAACTCGAGATCGCAGCGCAGGGACTCAGCGGTGCCGATTCGGCGAGCGGACTGGTCTGCCAGGGTGGTGAACGTCCCCGCCGTCACGCCAGTCCCTTCAAACTCCCGAACCAGTACAGATAAGGGATTGGATCCATCGGGAAGCAACTCCCACCAGGACCGCACCCTGGTATATACATCCGAGTACGACGACGAACGGCTGTCCCAGCTATAGATTCCCTTTGCTGCCGCTACAGCGAGCGCTCGGTGATCGAGGGTACGTGGCAAACCATCCGGCGTTGCCTCCGCCGTGACGAGCGGCCCGTCAGGAACACGGGACGTACTACCTGGTGCAGTGGAAGTGCCTGATGGCATCGTCGTTGCAGGCGCAGTGCCGGACGTGGTCGGCGGGACCGGTCCGCTGAGGCCATCGGCAGGCCAAAGCAGAAAGACTCCACCAATCATGAGCAGGGCAACCAGCCCTGCCGCCAGCCTCGCCCGGCGGTCAACTTTACGGAACCAATTCACAGCCAACTCCGGCGAAGGACACCATGGCTCAAACAGCCGGCCTATTCACTTCGTGCTGAAGCACACGCCAAGCTGCCTGGTACAGCTGCCGGGCAAATCCGATATTCACCGCGATATATCTCTCTGTAACGCCGAGCTCAGAGGCAAGAGCAGCCATCTGTACGGACCTATCCAGTCCTCGCAGCCCCGGACGGACTATGGTCTCCGCGACGCTCCGCAGGACGTTTGTGGGAAGGCAGTTGGCAGCGCAGCGGCAGAGATCGTCGACGCCTACTCCGGGTTCGGGGCGGCAGTTCAATGCCGTGTTGATCGTTTTGGCCGTCTGCCGAACGACCGTTACGGCACGCCACCGACGCCGATCCTTGGGAGACGGAGGTCCGTAATGCCTCGGCCCCGTAAGGCTAGATACGGCAAGCCTCCAAGTTTCCTCACTGACGCTGCGCTGGACCAGGCCCAGCATGGCGTGTGCCCAGGCCTGATCAACATAGTTCTCGACGTCGTTTCCTGCCGCCCCAGCATGAACGACAGCAAGAAGCTCCGGTGAGCTTTCCGTCGTCGTGAAGTCAACAAGCAAGGGCAACGTTTGATGGCTAAGCTCGCGCCGGATATGGGCAGCGCAGATCTTATTGCAGACACCTTGGACCCACGCTTCAAACGGGATGCCGGGCAGCTCCCGGTAGCGCCCCCGTGCAACCCCGTCCCAAACGGCGACCCGGATGTCCTGCATGACATCGTCCACATCGCAGGATCGCCCGATCCGCGCGAGCCGGGAAGTGACGTAGCGGTGCACCCCATCAACCGCGACCATGATCCGATCGATCTGGATGACGGGTTCTCCCGGCGGAGGTGCGCTTCGCAATGAGACATCAACGTCAGCGACCGTCTCTGGTCCCTTTGTAGATTGATACGCCTTGGCTTCAATTTCCATGGCTTCACCGCTTTGACTGTTCAGATCGAGTAGTTCGCAGAGTTGCGCAAACGGCCACCCCAGTTAGTGGATGCGGAGATCCAACAACGATCAGAAGAAGCTACAAGAATTATTGTCGAAGATAATTAAAGTATCGTCAAGAGTGCTGTTCTTACTTTTCGTGATGCCTTCGGGAAGAATGGCCGTATGCCGAGAATTACGCAACCCCACGACGCCGCCTGGTCGGCCGACGTCGAGGCTGCCGTCGCAACCTTCGGCAACCGGGCGCGAAACGAAATCCTTCGATTCCTCACGGCCACTGGGCCTGCGACGCGCGGAGACATCGTCGCTGCTGTCAGCGCGGGCGATCCCAGCGTGGCCAAGCACCTGGCCGCGCTCGAAGAGGCAGGCGTGGTGATGGTCGACGTCGAGCCTGGACGTAGACACGGACGGTCACCGCGGTATTCGGCGAACCCTGTCCGGATCAAGGAACTGCTCGACGCTCATCTTCAGTACTTGCTGGAAAAGTAGCCGCAGTGGGTTGGAAAGATGAGCCCGACGTTTAGTCTGCGCGCTCCGGCGCCTCATCCGCGTCTAGCCGCGGACTGGCCTCGGCCCTCTCCCCTTCTGGCCGACGGCTGATGTCCCTATTCAAGTACTCTGTGATCGCCCGAAGCGTCTCGGGCGACACGTCACCAAGGGTCCGAGCCGCGAACGTCTTCACCCTCGCAGCGCGGAGAGATTTCACAAACTCAAGCTGGGAATCAATTCGCTCGGGCAGATCTGCGGCGTCGCTGCCCATCAAATAAGCCGGATCCACATTGAAGATGTCGCACAGGGCGCCCAGTAGCGCCGGATCGCTCACCAGCCTGCCTGTGCCGTCCTTCATGTAGAACCAGCGGGCTCGGGAAAGCTTGATGCCCTTCTCCGCCAGCTTTTGCTGGACTTCGCGGAACGTGACGGGTTGCCCTCGCTCGGCAACAACAACGTCGAGGAGCAGGTTCAAGCGCCGTGCAAGTTCGGCTTGGGGAGACAGTTCCGCGCCTTTGAGACCTTCTTCGTCTCCGGACACGATTCACCTCCCAGCAAGACATGACTATCGTCAGCGAGTCACTAATTGTTGCCCAGTATTGCCTTGGCCAAGTCCACATGCAACAAGCGCGGCTTCGTCCTTCCATCCGTATGTGGATGAGCGTATCGTTCTGCTGTAGACCCGTCTACAGCGGGCCACAAGAGATTCCCTCGTCACCTGGTGGTCTCCATGGCGAACATCTTGATGAACCGGACGCGAAGCCGCCTCATTCGCTATTTGATCACCCATGGCCCCGCGACCTGCCGTGAGGTCGCTGCCGCCCTCACCCTGTCTGCTTCCTCTGTCCGCAAACACCTCAGTCTTCTATGCGAGGCAGGCGTCGTCATCCTCGGGTCGGGAAAGTACACAGCGCGGCCGGATGAGGTCGAAAGGGAACTTGCGGACCTTGCGGCCGCGTTTCAGTCCGCGGGCAGTGATTTCAGGAACCGCGTGACGGACGACTCCCACTTCTCGGTATCGGCGTTCCACTCGAGTGAATGCCCCGGAACATCGAAGCGAACCAACTGAACGAGGTCGGGCCGTAGCTCGGCGAATCTTTCAGAGACTGCGACCGGTGTCGATTTATCATCGATCCCATGCAATATGAGGGTCGGCGTCTTGAGGTCACCAGCGCGGGTAACCCAGTCCAGCGCGGAGAGGTCAATGGCTTGATTGAGGCCCGTGACCCAGCGGCCTGCATTCCAACCCAAGATTCTCAGCCCAGCCCTGGCGATAGCTTCAGGCAATCCGCTGGCGCTCCCGTTAGTCGTTAGAGTCTCAGCCCAGTCCAGGACGGGAGCCACGAGCACCAGGCCGATGATCCGATCAGAATGTGCTGAGAGATTTGCTGCACGCAGAGCCATGGAGCCGCCGAGAGACCATCCGAACAAGACGAGCCGGTCAGCGCCGTGGTCCACGGCGTACTTAATGGCCGCTTCGACATCCAACCACTCGTTCTGGCCCAATGAGTACCTGGAATCGTTCGACGGCGGCGCTTCGCCGTCGTTCCGGAATGACACGACCAGCGATGTGATGCCGAGTCTGCTCGCAACAGGAACACCGCGAAGGGCGCCGGCTCGTTTTCCACCCATTCCATGCGCGTGGATAGCCCATGTGGATGACATCGGACCGGCGGACGCGGGCGCGGGCGCGAATTTCCATGCAGGCGCCATGCCGCCGTCGACCTGGATCTCGACGTCCTCAAAAAGCAGGCCTAGTTGCTCTGGTTTGGAGTACGCGTACCCGCTCCAGATGCCGGCGGCAGCAGCGTGCAAGTCACCGGAGTCGACTCGCTCCACAAGACGAATCACTGTTCCCGCATTCGTGCCTTCGTCTATTACAGCCCCTATGCACGCGTGGCCCTTCCCGTTGCCGAACCACAAGCTGTAGCGGCCTGGCGCTCTCGTTAATGAGGTCGCTGGCAGTTCGATCCTCAGGGATCCATCTTCGCCGGAGAAGACTTGCCTGATGGAAATATCCTCCCGACGCGCAGCGCTCGGCACCACCACCCGTCGCGCAAAATAGGCGGCGCCGAGGAATGTTATTGAAGATGCACATACAGCTGCAAGGGCTAGCGGGCCCAGCACTTTAGGAGCCTTCATCTTCGCTCCTGACATGCTTGTCAATAACCTCCCTAAGTCGCGCCAGCGTCTCGGGAGACAGCTCCTGCAATTGCCGAGCTGCGAAATTCTTGACGCGAGCCTCCCGCATGGACCTAAGGAGGTTGAGTTGAGCTTCCACTAGTTCGGGTATCTCCGCGGAGTCATCCAGAAGGTATCGGCGATCCACGCCGAAGAATGCCGCGAGGTTCTGCAGCAGATCCTGGTCCATAGCCAGGGAACTATCACCGCTTCGCATATAGGCCCACCTTGACCGCGACAACGGCGTGCCATGTTGAGACATCGCTTCACTGACTTCCCTGTAGGACAAGGGCCCTGTTCCCCGGGATTCATACAAATCTAGTAAGAGATTGATCTTGCGAGCGAGTCTGGCCTGCGGCGACTCCGCGGGTTCTACGGCATCATCTGCCACTTGGGTTCTTCCCCCTCCCGCGTCGCGCCATGCCCATTCGGCCACCCTGCGTGTCCCGATGGGAAGCGAGGTAATGCTCTGTTCGAGTCAGTGTTTGAAAATCAGCTTCATCAAGGAACTTAGCAGCAGCGGGATCCATCAGGAGAGCGTCCTCGATCTCGACGAGCATCCGATGAAGCCTCCGCGTCTCTAGGTCTCCCCGCTCAATGACTCCAGCGGGAGTCGCCAGGCGTCCATCCTTGCGGGTAGCTGTGGCTTTTTCCCAAGTGGATGTGAGGTCTTCGAGTAAGCCAGCTTGAGTCCTCTGTTGCGTTCGTTGAACGATCCGGCGCGCTACGGGTGGCAGGGCCAGTCCGGCACACAGGAACAACATCGCGCCGACAAAACTGGTGTCGTAGAGAGCCGCCAACTGCTGCATGGTCGACTGGTCTCCGAGAAGATGGGCTAGGTCCATTCCCAAGACTGAGAACACTACGACGAGAGCCAGGAAGCAGCCGATGCCGATGAGGGTGAAGGCGACGCGAAAGTAGGAAGCGGCCATCCGCCGTCGGAATCTGAAGCACACGTATCCGGTGACGCCGACGACCGCCCCGATGTAGACGAACTGGATGGCGGAATAGAGGGCGGCAGCAGGCTGGTCCCCGTAATCCAACATGAATTTCGTTGAGGATATGGGTGCTTCGATGAGGAGGAATGCGAGGACCAGCCCCACGGAGACTAGAGCCAAGATTAGGAGGCCGCGACGGTCTCTGCGCACCGGTGCATCGTTGAGCTCCGCGGCCCGGAGGATTGCCTGCGAAAGAAAGTAGATTCCCACGACCATCAAAATGTTCGCGAGAAGATCCAGGAGGTTGTGGCCGCCAAGGGCTCGATCACCCGCGAGATAAATTGGGTCGACATTCAAGGTGAGCGCGGTTGCAATTGCAACGGCGGCAACGAGAATGCTGTGGTCTTTCCTCGTGCGCGCGCCGGGCAGCAAGCACAGAACGAGGCCCCAGATGACCGTGGCCGTGACTGCCTGGATCACCCGAAGACCTGTTCAAATGACCTTGGCTCCAGGGTGCTGTCGCGGATAGCGCCGGCCAGAAGATCTGCGAGAGTCTCAGCTGCAGCCTCCAGATCGTCGACGAAGCTGCTCCGTGCCAAAGCTCGTGACACCATCTCTCCGTCAAGATTCGGGAAGAGGCTTGCTGCATAGTCGGAGGAAATTCCCAACTCATCGTGGCGCAGGATCATATGCCCAAGTTCATGAAGGATGAACTGCTGCCTATGGAGCGCTGAGTCGGTGACGGCGTGCAGAATGATTTCCCGGGTATCGGTCGACAACCAGAGACCGCAGACGGACGTGCCGTTGAGGATCGTCGTGGCTTCGATCTCGATTCGCCGACGACGACGCGCCGCCACAATTGCGATTAGCTTCTCAAGCGTAAGGTGGCTCGGTAGCCGCAGTGATACGAATGCCTCGCCCGCAACCTGAGCAGGCCCCTGTTCTTTCGATTTCTGCTGGTCCATACCGCCCCCTCCTCGCAGTGGACAGCAGGCGGGGCTGCCATTGACGGCTGCCACCGGAGCGCGCCAAGCGCCCTAGCTTCAATTGAACGCCCCCGCTCTGGACATGTCCAGAGGGGAGGCATGAAGTTGGACCCTCATGGACTACTGCTTCAAGAGGTGTACAGATCTTCAGGTGTACAGATCTTCGCGAGCGCATCAGGGGTAGTGCCTCCATGGCATGTACTACGCCTCAGTGGAGCCCTTGACAGCTGCGATGGCCAGTGGCTTTCGACGCCTCACACCTGCTAGACCTTTAGGGGTCTCCGTCACGTTTTGTCCTCTTTCGGATGCAGTCTTTCCGTGCAAGAATCCGTCCCTGGAATCCGATGCCGCTCCGCCAAGAACTGGTGCGACGCCGCAGCCTTCGCAGGGTAAGGTGCCAATACACAAATTCATTTGGGGGACAGAATTATGGCAAGGACAGTTACACAGGTCTGCTCGACTGAAGGCTGTGGCAAGTCTGCGGCATTTAGGACCACCACCAGACCTTCCTGGTGTTTGGACTGCATCGACCAGCTTTTCCTTGTCGGCGGCCTGATCCCCCTTGAGCCTTTTGTTAACCGGAAGTCCTACCGGCGTACAGAGTGCATCGCCTGCAAATCTCGGCTGCCCTACCGGTTTGAGTATGTGCTCGACCAGCGGCCACACGGGCCGGTGTGCAGAGTGTGTCACTGGCGCGAATGGGGAGAGCAAAACCGCGCCATGACGAAGACAGAACTGGACAAGGCCGTGGTTGCGGCACTGAAGGCGCCGGATGGACTCAGCGAGGTTGACAGGGAGCTGCTGGCCACAGATACGGCGGTGCGAGCATCGGTGAGGAGTTGGTGGTGGCCAACGGAGCGCATCAAGGCGACAGTCGAAATGCTCCACCATGATCTCCTATTCGATACCGCAGAACACAATGACGGCATGGACCCGATTGCAGTCAAGTGCCGTAACTGCGGCTATGAGCACGTAGAGTTGCCCGGCCGTTTGGCCGCAGAACTATCTGGTCACTGGTGCCTTTGCCCAATTTGCAACAACCGCAACAAGGGCATCTGCGCCTCGGATGTCGTGGTCGGTTTCTCGTCCCACGGCATGTCCGTGACTCAACCGGAGGCAGGAACGGACACTGTCCAGGCTGCCAGGTGCGCGCGCTGTGATACTCCCCGGCGGGTCTCCATGCGTCGCCTCAACAGGGGCGTCGTTCCCTGCTACGTCTGTGATGGTGCCGCGGATCCATCAAGCCCTCACCGCGTGTATCTTTTCCACTTTCCGGGTTGGCACGCATACAAGGTCGGCATCACCAACAGCGGCAATGATTCACGCCTGGACAGGCACCGGCTTGCGGGTGGCCAGCTGATCGAGCTTATCGAGGTACCGCACCGGGGTGCTGCCGTCTGGGTTGAACAAGAGGTCCTTAGCGCCATGCTGCCATGGCCCGCCACTGGCCTACCTACAGACCGCGCAATCAGCGGATGGACTGAGATGTGGGACGACAGCGCCCCCATTAGTGTGCGCCTGGGGGACTACATCGAAGCGGCCAATGCGATCACCATTGACCGCGAACTCATCGACGATTGGAGGCGGAACAGGTCTACGCCGGTCCTGACGGCCTCCAACTTTGAGTTGAAACGTGGAGACGCCGTTTGCTTCACCGGCTCGGGCCCCGAGAAATCCCGTACCGAGTGGAAAGCCCTGGCCCAAGAGCTCGGACTCCGCGTAGCAGGTTCGGTCAACTCGACCACTTCGGCTCTTGTGGCTCCTCCCGGCGGCAGCCCAAACGCAAAGGCAGCTGCGGCGTTGAGTCTGGGTGTAACGGTCATCAGCTATGAAGATTTTCTTGCGGCTATAGAAGCCCTGAAATAAGCTCCACAGCATACTTCCCGTGTGATGTCCTATGCCTTCCGCCCACACGGGACTCTGACTGGTGTGCACGCGAGGGATCGCAGATTCCTTCAGCACCCATATATGTGTGTACCGGGGCTTGCAGCCAGTCCGGGTAGCATGCAGTCTGCCAGTGCTAACAGAGACTACTTGCAGCCTTCGAGAAGGCTGACGATAGCGTCGTGCTCGGCTTGAGTGACCCAGAGACGGTATTTGGCCTTTACGGCAGTTTGGCGGGCGACGTACTCGCATCGGAAAGTCTTGTTCGGCGGCAGCCATGTAGCTGCATCTTTGTCGCCTTTGGCACCGTTGGTCGGGCCGTCGGCGGCCATTAGGTTCAGCGGGTCGTTGGCGAGTTCCTTGCGCTGGTCGTCGCTGAGCTGCTGTGCGCCCTTCTGCCAAGCGTCGCTGAGAGCGACGATGTGGTCGATCTGGACGTCAGAGCTCGTGTCTTGGCCGCGAGTGAAGGTAATCGTGGTGCCGGTGTACTTATCGGCCAGGGTGCCCGTCATGACCACGCAGTTGTTGGTGCCTTGCTTGAACGTTTCGTTCGTCAGGTCGCGGGCGAGGACGTCGTTGCGGGTGTCACAGCCGTTGCGGTCAACGTCGGCCCAAGCCGGTCCAAACTCCTCTCGGGTATAACCAGTCTTCGGGGCGCGCCCCTTCACCGGAATGCTCTCCAGTTGGACGAGGGCGTTGGCGGCGTCACCGACAGCGGCCGGCTCATCGGCGGCGGCGCCTGGAGCAGCCTCGATGATTTCGTAAGCGTTGGCTGCGGCGTCACAACCTACTAATGACCCAGCCAGCATTATTGCGATGACAGCGGCCAGGGCTTTGGCGGGAGAACAGGTGGTCGTCATGGTCCTTCTGGTTACAGGTAGTTGTTCAACGCTAGCTTTGACCACCACCTGCCGCAGGTATCCGGGTCCGTGGTGCCTGCCACACGTCCGCTTTATTAGTACTCTGAGGAGTCCGCTACGGGTGCACTGGTTGCCTCAACTGTTCGAACCATCGCCCTCACGGGAAACGTCACGCTTACTCAACGCGCCGTAGCCAGTCTGACTTTGGTCCGAGTACCGATGAGCCTTTCCTTCGTCACGGGCCCTGTGGCGGAGAGCGAGGAACCAGTGCTGCCGGGGAGGATCTCACTTAACTTGGCGATTTCCAGGATGTGTTCCGAGGTGAAGATGATCTTGCCCTTTCCCCAGCAAGCGTGAGGAAAGCGTCCACTAGTTGCGCCATCACGCAACCAGGACTCTGTGCAGCGCATCAGCGCCGCGGCTTCTGCGGGCTCAAAGAATTCGATGTCCACGGCAACTCCCAAGGAATGGTGCAGGTTTCTCAGATTCATGCACTCCGGAGGATTTCCCGACATGACCGAAGTTCCGATAGAGCAATGCCTCGCATTTTGCCTGTGCATCCAGGCCGACGCACTGTGGACGCAGTCAGCGGAGAAAGGCCGTTATCGACCGCTCAGTCGCGTCAGCACCTGCCTGCAGGGCCTCCGGCATCAAGTGCCCGTACACCTGCTCTGTGGTCCTGGTAGAGGCGTGTCCGAGCCGGCGCGAGATGGTAAACAAGGGAACTCCATCCTGAATCAACCAGGACGCATGGGTGTGGCGGAGGTCGTGAATCCGGGGATTCTTCGTCAGCCCAATAGCCTGGGCGGTGCGAACGGCAGGCACCCAGTAGTGGTGCCAGTAGAGCTTGTGGATGATGCGCTCACCCTTGGGCGTCGTAAAGACAAGTTCCTTCCCGTGCCTGCTCGCCACCAACGGGATCAGCAATTCCACAAGCGCAGGGTTCAACCCTATGGTTCGCTTGCCGGCACCTGTCTTCGTCGCCCCAATGTAGAACTGGTTCTGGCCGTCCCGTTTCCAGGCCTTGTTGATCCGGGCGGTGGGCGGCTTGGAGAGCAGGTCGACGTCGGCCACGGTAAGGGCGGTGGCCTCCCCGAAACGGGTACCCGTCATGACCAGGAAGTTGGTGAAGGCCTTGTACCGCTCCCCCATCCCCTCCATGATGAGGCTGAACTCCGCATGGGTGAGGAACATCGCTTCGTCCTCGGCCTTTTCAATGCCGGGAAGCTGTACGCCGCGGCACGGGTTCCGCTTAATGTAGCCGAGCATCTCCGCGGTATTCATAGCAGCCGAAATGAGGCCGTGAACGTTGTGAATGGTCTTCGGCGCCTTGCCCTTCGCCATCATCGACTTCACCCAGTGCGCGATCAGCCGGTAATCGAGTTTGTCCACGGGCACGTGGCCGATGACGTTCCGGATATGCAGGTCCAGCATCGTCTGGTACGTCTTCGTGGTTCCGCTTGACGGGCGGATCAGCAGGTCGATGTGCTCCTGAATGACTTCAGCAACGGTGGGTGTGCGCTTCTCGTTGGAGAGCATGGCATGCTGCGCGATTTCGAACGACTGGCCGTTGGCGTCGAGAAGCCTCTTCAGGGTCTCAGCTTCGACGATCGTGGCAACTGTCAGGCCCTGCTGCTCGCGGCTCTTCGGGTCCCGCCACAAGACCATGTAGGACGACGAGCCGTCCTTTTTGGTGCGTTTCCGAATGCTTGCCACACCAAAAACGGTACGCCGCTGTCAACACTTTGGGCGGTTTTGTCAACACTCAAAGACTAAACAGGCCCCTGACCTGCGGAAACACTGTGCCCGAGGTGGGACTCGAACCCACACACCTTTCGATACCGCATTTTGAGTGCGGCGCGTCTGCCAATTCCGCCACTCGGGCGCGGAATACATGACGCAAACCGGTACGCCCACAGCTGATTGTGAGCAACGCGATCGCTTCACGTACGCGGAATTACTCTACATCCAGATAGGCTGAATTCCAGAATCGCGCCGCTGACGCCGCAACCGACCATGCAGATCAAGTACCGGACCGGGCGCACCTAAGATAGTGATGTCCCCGCCGTACCTTTCCAAGGAGATCCCGTGACTGAACAGACGGAGTCAAAACCCACGTCCCAGCCGGCGCGCCGCGTCATTGTGGCGGAGGATGAAACCCTCATCCGCCTCGACATCATCGAAATCCTGCGCGGCGAAGGCTATGACGTTGTGGGCGAGGCAGACAACGGCGAGAAGGCTGTCCAGCTCGCCGAGGAACTGAAGCCGGACCTGGTCCTGATGGACGTCAAGATGCCCGTCATGGACGGCATCTCGGCAGCCGAGAAGATCGTCAAGGCCCGCATTGCCCCCGTCGTGCTGCTGACCGCATTCAGCCAGAAGGAACTAGTGGAGCGTGCCCGCGACGCCGGCGCCATGGCATACGTCGTGAAGCCGTTCACCCCCGCGGACCTCATCCCCGCGCTGGAGATCGCCCTCTCCCGCCACGAGGAGATCAAGGCCCTCGAAAGCGAGGTCTCCGACCTCCAGGAGCAGTTCGCCACCCGCAAGCTTGTGGAGCGCGCCAAGAGCCTGCTCACCACCAAGATGGGCCTCACGGAGCCGGAAGCCTTCCGGTGGATCCAGAAGACGTCCATGGACCGCCGCCTGAGCATGCGCGAAGTCGCCGAGACCATCATCAACCAGGTCAACTGACTGCCGCTGGCTGGGCCTGCCGCAAAGCCGGCAGGTCCAGCCGCAAAGCACAGAGCAAACCGAAAAGGACCCCTGCCAACCGGCAGGGGTCCTTTTCGGTGTCCGAAAGCCTAGGCCTTCTTCTTCTTTTCCGGCCAGGGGCCGAGCTTTTCCCTGTTGCTGACTGCTTCGCCGACGCGGGTGGAGTCGGCGAGGTCGCCCACCTTGTGCACCTTCAGCGAGTTCGTGGAGCCGGCCTTTCCGGGAGGCGA
>NZ_JARCCZ010000020.1:0-118441 GCF_048957775.1 Pseudarthrobacter sp. CC4
TCTCTTCGGGATCACGATCAGGCAGCTGGTTAGTCAACCCGCTGAGGATATGGGAGGTATCTTCTCCTGCAGCCACGTCCAACCTCTCTTTGCGCGCATTGGTGGCGCACTCAGGCCGGGCAGGGTGACCGCCCGGCGTACGTACGCCGTGTGCGACGTATCGGTTACAACAGCCCGGTCATGTGTGCCGGGCAGGGTCCTAAGTTTTCCTACGTCTGCATTGGAGTTACAGGGTTGTTGCCCCGCAGGCATAGTTGTCACCTGCCACTCTAACTCTGTCCCTTACGCGATGCGTAGCCGCGGCTTGGGCGGCCCAGTTGTATTTCGCCGTCATACTGGTTGTGTGACGAAAAGCCGCTGGGCAGCGGGCTGGACGAACCTGATGTGACGCAGAATATGGCGCATCGCGGGGGCGGCAGCTTGAAGCTCAGGCACAAAGGGTGTTGGCTTGGGAGTAATGGAAATCACTATGCGCACTGCATATATGAGGCATTGGAGGTACACGTGAGCGAGGCCGACGCCGCCACTTCGGTAAATGTGGCGGAAAAATTGGGTTTCAAGAACGGGGATCTGATTCAGGAGTTCGGTTACGACGACGACGTCGATTTCGACTTGCGTGACGATATTGAGGACCTCACCGGTTCTGAGCTGCTGGACGAGGACGACCATGAAGTGGCGGACGCCGTCATCTTCTGGTGGCGCGACGGCGACGGAGACCTCGTTGACAGCCTGATGGATTCGCTGACCACGCTGAGCGAAAACGGCGTGGTGTGGGTGCTGACACCCAAGTCCGGCCGGGCTGGATATGTCTCCCCGGCAGACATCCAGGAGGCAGCGCCGACGGCCGGGCTGCACGTTACCACCTCAGCGGGCGTGTCCAAGGACTGGAGCGCAACGCGGCTGGTGAGCAGGAAGAACAAGTGACGGCAGCGCTTGCCGCTGCCGCCGTAGCTGTCCCCGCGGTCGGTGGGGCCGCACCTGACTTCGAACTCGTTAACCAATACGGTGAGCCGGTCAGGTTGTCCTCCTTCCGGGGCCAGAACGTGGTCCTTGTGTTCTATCCCTTTGCATTCTCCGGTATCTGCACCGGTGAGCTCTGCGAACTGCGGGATAACCTCGCGCTGTTCCAGGATGCGAACGCCACCGTCCTGGCCGTCTCAATGGACAGCAAATTCAGCCTCAGGGCCTATGCTGCCCAGGAACGGTACAGCTTCGACCTGCTCGCGGACTTCTGGCCGCACGGCGAGGTCGCCAGGCTGTATGGGGTGTTCGACGCCGACAGCGGCATGGCACGGCGGGGCACCTTCATCATCGATGCGGGCGGAACCATCCGGTACAGCGTGGTGAATCCGCGGGGCCAGGCCCGGGACCTCGGGGAATACCGCATGGCACTTGCCGGGCTCGAAAAGGCCTGACTCCACGTGGGCGGGCAGCGGCATGGTGTGGGCCTCACAGGCTTCGCGAGCATGCCGCCAGTGCCTGCCGGACCCCCGTCCGCAGAAGAGCTTGACGTCCTGGTCCGGATCCGGGACGTACTGGCAGGGGACCGTTTCGCGCTGCTCACCGGGGCCGGACTCAGTACCGACTCCGGGATCCCGGACTACCGGGGACCCGGTTCGCCCCCTCGTTCGCCCATGACCTACCAGGAGTTCGTCAAGGCGTCCGCCAACCGCCAGCGCTACTGGGCGAGGAACCACATCGGCTGGTCCCACCTGCGGCGCGCGGATCCGAACCAGGGCCACCTCGCCGCGGCGGAGCTTGAACGCAGGGGACACCTCACCGGCCTCATCACCCAGAATGTGGACCGCCTGCACCAGGACGCCGGCAGCGTTAACGTCGTCGACCTCCATGGCAGGTATGACCAGGTTGTCTGCCTGAATTGCCGCCGGACCTATACGCGGCGTCTGCTGGCAGGAATCCTCGAGGAGCTGAACCCGGATTTCCTGGACCGGGCGGCACAGACGGGGCTGGTGGAGATGGCACCGGACGCCGATTCCACGGTGGAAGACCAGGCGTTGATCAGCAGTTTTGTGGTGGCGGCCTGCCCCGCCTGCGGAGGAATGCTGAAGCCCGACTTCGTGTACTTCGGTGAGAACGTGCCCAAGGACCGGGTCGAAATCTCCTACCGGATGGTCGATGATGCCGCAGCCCTGGTTGTTGCGGGATCGTCACTGACGGTAATGAGCGGCCTGCGCTTTGTCAGGCACGCCGCCAAGGAGGGCAAACCGGTGGTCATTATCAACAGGGGAGCAACCCGCGGGGATGACAAAGCAACCATCAAGCTTGAGGCGGGCGTCAGTGAATCGCTGACCTGGCTGGCGTCGGAGCTCCCGCCCGTCTAAGGGCAGGCCGCAGGCTGCCCTTCAGCGGTCGATTCGCATTCGGGGGCCGATGTCGGGTAGAGTCTATGTTCGTTGGTCAGGGCGCAGCAGTGCCCGGTCCGGCCACTTTGGGTCTTTAGCTCAGCTGGTAGAGCGCCACGTTTACACCGTGGATGTCATCGGTTCGATCCCGGTAGGACCCACACGCAAGCCCCGCAGTTTCCGCCCTCAGGTGGAAGTGGCGGGGCTTTTGCGTTGCTCCGCCCCGCCAGGAATCCGGGCTCTTCCCCGAATGTCCGACCCCTGCCATAGCTTGCAGGAATGGAACACGTGATTGTGCGGACGGGGACGGACGGCAGGCCCGCGGCGGTGCTCTGCAATGGCAGGGAATGGGCTGTGGGCGCGGAACCGGTCCGGTGGTTTGAGCATGTCAAATGGTGGGAGACGCGCCGCAGGATGCCTAAGGGCCTCAGCCGTGTGGATGTCGAGGTCCTGCAGCTTCAGGTGAGGCTGGGAAGGAACGCCGGCTCCGCCCTGACCACCATGCTCCTTGAGCGGGACGGGCTGGGTGGGGGCTGGCGTCTCAGGGAAGCCCTTGCCGACGCTGCCTAGGCGAATCGCGCCGGCCGGCGGCGGGCTCCGGGCATTGGAAAACCCTCCACCGCGACTATTGGGGGATGCCGCGGTGGAGGGCTTGAGTTGAATATACCGTGAACCTCTGGAAACAAAAAGTCGACGCAGCGGTGTCAGCGCTGCACCGGAATGAAGACGCGGGGTTGCTCGGTCCACGTATCGGACATCTGGGACATGGTCCGCCTCATGATTTTGTCTGACGACTCCCGGGCGGTGGCAGCATCGCCCCGGGCGATTGCCTCCGCCACGTCCATGTGCCACTGGAGCGCGGCCTCGTGCGGATGGTCCGGCATCAGTCCGTGCACGGTCCGGCCCGTCAGGGTCTCCGCCACCTGGCCCATGAGGTTCGCAAACATTTCGTTGCCCGAGCCGGACAGCAGCAGCGAGTGGAACTGGATGTCCAGCTCAAGGAAGCGGGGCACGTCACCCTTGCGGCCGGCGTCGAGCATTGCACGGGCGACGTCCACCAGCTCCAGCCGCAGCGGCGCCGGCGCGTTCTGGGCGGCCAGCTCGGCCGCGGCCGGCTCCACGGCGGACCGCAGCTCAGCAAGTGACCGAAGCTGCGCGCCGCGGGCGTCACTGGCCAGGCGCCACCGGATGACCTGGGGATCGAAGGGATTCCAGCGGCTCGGGGGCAATACCCGGATGCCCACCCGCTTGGTGGTCTCCACCAGGCCGAGGGACTGCAGCACGCGGACGGCCTCGCGGATCACCGACCTGGACACCCCGAGTTCATCCTCAAGGTTTTCGGCGAGCATGATATGGCCGGCAGGCAGCTCCCCTGAGACAATTCGGGTGCCAAGATTCTCAATGGCACGGTGGTGCAGGCTGCTGGTCATGCAGCTAAGCCTAGTGTGAACGGGTTGGCCGGAAGGCGGCCGGCCGGGACCGCAGCGACACAAACGCTTCCACAAGGTGGGCGTTACTTTCCTGTTACCTCCCGAATATATATGCTTTATTAAGACCCTTGGTCTGCAATCGTGCTTCCGACGCAACGGGAGCCCTGCACATCCGCGCAACGTACGAATTGGAGTTTTGATGTCTGCACACATCGGTGTCACCGGCCTCGCGGTGATGGGCGCCAACCTCGCCCGCAACCTCGCCAGGAACGGCTTCACGGTTGCCCTGCACAACCGTTCCGTCGAGAAGACCGACGCCCTGCTGGAAAGGTACGGCTCGGAAGGCGACTTTGTCCGGACGGAAACCCTGCAGGAACTGGTCGATTCCCTGGAGAAGCCGCGCCGCGTGCTGATCATGGTCAAGGCCGGCAAGCCTGTTGACTCAGTCATCGAACAGCTGGAGCCGCTCCTGGAACCGGGCGACATCATCATCGACGCCGGTAACTCCCACTACGAGGACACCCGCCGCCGCGAAGCTGCCCTTGCCAAGAAGGACCTGCACTTCGTGGGCGTCGGTGTCTCGGGCGGCGAAGAGGGCGCGCTCAACGGCCCCTCCATCATGCCCGGCGGTTCCAAGGAGTCCTACAAGGCCCTGGGCCCGCTGCTGGAAAAGATCTCCGCCAAGGTGGACGGCGAACCGTGCTGCGCCTGGGTGGGAACCGACGGCGCCGGCCACTTCGTCAAGATGGTCCACAACGGCATCGAATACGCCGACATGCAGGTCATCGGCGAAGCCTTCGACCTCCTGCGTTCCGGTGCCGGCATTGAGCCTGCCGAGCAGGCCAGGATCTTTGCGGACTGGAACAAGGGCGAGCTCTCCTCCTTCCTGATCGAGATCTCCGCCGAGGTTTTGGGTCACGTGGACGCCAAGACCGGCAAGCCGTTCGTCGACGTCGTGGTGGACGCGGCCGGCCAGAAGGGTACCGGCCGATGGACCGTCATCTCCGCACTGGAGCTCGGCTCCCCGGTTTCCGGCATCGCCGAATCCGTCTTCGCACGCGCCCTGTCCTCCCAGACGGAGCAGCGCAAGCTGGGCCAGGAGCTGCTGGCCGGCAACGAGGCATCCGTGGAGATCCCGGAGACGTTCGTCGAGGACGTCCGCCAGGCACTGTACGCGTCCAAGCTTGTTTCCTACGCCCAGGGCCTGGACATGCTGACGTCGGCAGCGAAGGAGTACGGCTGGGACCTCAAGCTGGACGAGATCGCCTCCCTGTGGCGGGCCGGCTGCATCATCCGCGCCGAGCTGCTCAAGGACATCACCAAGGCCTACGCAGCGGACGAGAAGCCGGCCAACCTCCTGTTCGCTCCGGCGTTCACGCAGGCCATCGCCGAGGCACTGCCGGCATGGCGCCGGGTCGTCGCTACCGCCGTCCAGCTGGGGATCCCCGTTCCGGTGTTCTCCTCCTCGCTGGCCTACTACGACGGCCTGCGCCGCAAGCGCGTTGCTGCCGCCCTGATCCAGGGCCAGCGAGACCTGTTCGGCGCCCACACCTATGGCCGCGTCGACTCCGAGGGCACTTTCCACACCCTCTGGGGCGAGGACAAGTCCGAGATCGAAGCCGTGGACACGCACTAGCCTCCACTATCGGTTAAAGCCAAAGGCCGGCAGTTCCTGAAGTTTCAGGAACTGCCGGCCTTTGGCTTTTGCCTGGCGCTGGTGACACGGCCAGGGTTGGCGGCTTCTGTTGTCAGATCCGGTATTCGATGTCGTACTCTGCCGGGTCCACCGCAGGCTTGGTTTCACGCTGGGCATCCCGGTGGCGCCACTTCGCGGGGACGCCGGTGACAATCGATTCCGGCGGCGCGTCCTTGACCACCACCGCGTTGGCGCCCACGGCGCTGTCCCGGCCAATGGTGATTGGCCCCAGGATCTTGGCGCCGGCACCAATGGTTACCCGGTCACCGATGGTGGGGTGGCGTTTGATCCGGGCCAGGGAGCGGCCGCCCAGGGTGACTCCGTGATAGATCATCACATCCTCGCCGATCTCGGCAGTCTCTCCGATCACCACGCCCATCCCATGGTCGATGAAGAAGCGGCGGCCGATGGTGGCAGCCGGATGGATCTCAATTCCGGTGAGGAACCGGCCCAGCTGCGAGATCAACCGGGCAGGGAAACGCAACCCCGGGTTCTGCCACAGCCAGTGCGTCAGCCGGTGGATCCAGATGGCATGCAGGCCGGAGTATGCGAAAAAGTTCTCAAAAGAACCCCGAGCCGCCGGGTCGTGGGACCGGGCGGCGTCGAGGTCTTCCTTTAGTCTTGCGAAAAAGCCCACAAAGTTCTTTCTACAGGAAACGGGCGAACAGCGGCTGGATCAGCCGCGGATGTCGTCATAGAGGACGGTGGAGATGTAACGCTCACCGAAGTCACAGACAACAGCCACGATCAGCTTCCCCGCGTTTTCGGGACGCTTGGCCAGTTCCAGGGCACCCCAGACAATGGCGCCGGAGGAGATGCCGCCCAGGATGCCTTCCTTGACGCCGAGCTCGCGGGCCACCCGGACGGAATCCTCAAGCGTGGCGTCCAGGACCTCGTCATAGACGTTGGTGTCCAGGATTTCAGGCACGAAGTTGGCGCCGATGCCCTGGATCTTGTGCGGGCCGGGTGCGCCGCCATTGAGGATGGCGGAGTCCTTGGGCTCGATCGCGACGATCTGGACGCCGGGCTTGCGCTCCTTGAGGACCTGGCCGACGCCGGTGACGGTTCCGCCGGTGCCTACGCCCGCGACGAAGATGTCCACTGCGCCGTCGGTGTCCGCCCAGATTTCCTCCGCCGTGGTGGTGCGGTGGATTTCGGGATTGGCTTCGTTGGCAAACTGCTGTGCCCAGATGGAGTTCTCGGTGTTGGCCACGATTTCCTGGGCCTTCTCCACCGCGCCGCGCATTCCCTCGGAACCCGGAGTCAGGACGATCTCGGCGCCAAAGGCGCGCAGCATGACGCGGCGTTCCGTGGACATGGTCTCCGGCATGGTGAGGATGACCTTGTAGCCGCGGGCAGCACCCACCATTGCCAGGGCGATGCCGGTGTTTCCGGACGTGCCTTCAACAATGGTTCCGCCGGGCTTCAGTGCACCGGACTTCTCGGCGGCATCGACAATGGCAACACCGATACGGTCTTTGACGCTGTTGGCCGGGTTGTAGAACTCAAGCTTGACGGCGACGGTGGCATCCAGGCCCTCGCTGAGCCGGTTGAGCTTGACCAGCGGGGTCCCGCCGACCAGCTGTGTCACATCGTCATAGATCCGTGCCATGTACATACGCCTATCTCTGAGGGGTGAATACTGAGGTCAGCCTAACGAGGCCGCGTAAGCGTGGCTAAGCGTTAAGCCATGCAGAGTAATATTTCCTGGCCTTGGCGAGCTTGGGGTTGATGATCACCTGGCAGTACCCCTGTTCGGGATGCTTGGCGTAATAGTTCTGGTGGAACTCCTCCGCGACATGGAAGCGGGGCAGCCGGCTGACCTCCGTGACAATCGGATGGGCCCACAGTGCCTGGTTCCGGTCGATCGCTTCCTCAAAGAGGATCTTCTCTTCGGTGGTCTCATAGAACATCGACGAACGGTACTGGGTGCCGACGTCGTAGCCCTGGCGGTTCAGCGTGGTGGGATCGTGCAGGGCGAAGAACATGTCCAGGATAACCTCCGCCGGGATGGTCTCCTCGTCGAACGTCACGGCAACAACCTCGGCATGGCCGGTGGTGCCGTTGCAGACCGAGTAGTAGTCCGGTTGCGGATCGTGGCCCCCGGTATAGCCGGACACCACCGAGCTGACGCCCTTGGTCTTCTGGTAAACGGCGTCGAGGCACCAGAAGCAGCCTCCGCCTAAAACAAAAGTTTTCATGACCTCTTCAATGGTTGGGGGCGCGGGAAGATTCCCGGGCCGTCCAGGGGCGGCGGCTGTAAACGTGCGGTCCGGACGGCCCGATGGGGTAAAACTAAGACTATGGAACCTGCGGACACCGACGTTACCGGCCCGGACAACATCGACGGCGGCACTGGCAACGGCGGCGCACCCTCCGGCGGGCCTGGGGCAGCGGAGTCCGCGGAGGCGCCCACCCTGGGTGAACTGCTCCTGGCCGTGGAAGAGCTGTGGCCCGAATCCCTGGCAGAGAACTGGGACGAAGTGGGACTGGTGGCAGGCCATCCCTCCGCGCCCGTCACCAAGGTGATGTTCGCCGTCGACCCAACCCTGGAAGTCATTGAGGAGGCGGTGGAGTGGGGCGCGGAACTCCTGATCACACACCATCCCCTCCTCCTGAAGGGCGTCACCAGCGTCGCCGCCACCACCCCCAAAGGCCGGGCAGTGCACCGGTTGATCGAGTCCGGCACCGCTTTGCTGACCGTCCACACCAACGGTGATTCCGCCGTCGGCGGCGTATCCGACGTCCTCGCCGACGCGCTCGGCCTCCAGGACGCCGCCCCGCTCACGGTGGCCGCAAACGGCCTCCCTGAAGAGGGCATCGGGCGGGTGGGGGACCTGGCGGAGGCCATGACCCTCGGCGATTTTGCGGCCCGCGTGTTCGGGATCCTCCCGTCCGTTGCCGGGGGAGTGCGGGTTTCCGGCGACAAGGACGGCCTGGTCCGGCGCATCGCCGTATGCGGTGGTGCCGGGGACTCCCTCTTCAATGAGGTCAGAGCCAGCAACGCGGACGTCTATGTCACCGCTGACCTGCGTCACCACCCGGCGTCGGAAGCCCGGGAGGCCGCCCTGAACGGCCGGCCCTACCTGGTGGATGTGTCCCATTTCGCCAGCGAGTGGCTGTGGCTGCCTGCCGCTGCGGCTGCGCTGGGCAATGTCCTCGCCGACCAGGGCCATGACGTTGAAATCCGGGTCAGCACTACCAACAGCGACCCCTGGGACTTCATCCTGACCCCGGGCTAGGCCTTGAGTGCGAGGTCCGGTGGCGACGCAGCGAGGCGGGGGAGCAGGCCACGCGCTAGAGTCTAGGAAGCGCCGATCAGGTGCCCGGCCCCGGCCGGTAGGGATCAAGCGGAGGTAAATGTGGCGAAGGCAGCACCGGCGGAACAGTTGAAGTTGCTTGAGCTGCAGGGGCTGGACGCCAAGCTTAAGTCGCTCGCCAACCGCCGCCGCTCCCTGGAAAACGATCCCCGCATCAAGGACCTTGAGGCGGCCCTGTCTGTTGCCAATGGCGAGCTTGGTGCGGCGAAGGTGGCTGTCCATGACGCCGAGGCCGAACTGAAGCGGGCCGAGGCGGACGTGGAACAGGTCGCCTCGCGAATCCAGCGGGACGAGGCGCGGCTGAACAGCGGCACCGGGTTGTCCAAGGACCTGGTGGCCCTCCAGAAGGACATCGCCTCGCTCAACAAGCGTCGCTCGGACCTTGAGGACATCGAACTCGAGGTAATGGAGCGGCTGGACTCCCTTCGCGCCAGGCAGGCGGCGCAGCAGGGGATCGTGGACGATATCCAGGGATCCTTCGGCACCATCCGCGCCGAGCTGGATGCGGAACTGGCTGAGGTGGAGGCGGAAGCGAGCGGGCTCCGCACCCGCCGTGCCGAATTCGCTGCTGGGCTCGACGCCGGCCTGCTCGCCGTCTACGAAAAAACGCTCGCCAAGCGGGGCGTGGGCGCCGCCCGGCTGTTCCACGGCACGTCCGAAGCGTCAGGCATGAAGCTGAGCCCCGGCGACCTGGCCGAGATCAAGGCAGCCGCGGCCGACGACATCGTCTTCTGCCCGGACTCGGGCGCCATCCTGGTGCGCTCGGAGGAGTGGGCCTGACCCAACTAAGTAGCGCTAAGTGTCGTTTTGGCGGCTCATAACGACACTTAGCGCTACCTAGTTGGGGGAGGGGCGGGGGAATCA
Organism: Pseudarthrobacter sp. CC4; assembly: GCF_048957775.1. Lineage (NCBI taxonomy): Bacteria > Bacillati > Actinomycetota > Actinomycetes > Micrococcales > Micrococcaceae > Pseudarthrobacter > Pseudarthrobacter sp. CC4. Next base: position 9,674 of record NZ_JARCCZ010000020.1, read on the forward strand.
GCCCGGCAGGATGATGTTTAGCGCGTGGGGTTTCCTCGCTGACCCGTCCACGAGCTCTGCCTGCCACACTTCCCGGGCGGCCTTTGCAAGGTCCGACGGCGTCGCTGGAGCCTTGCCCCGCCGGGCCAGCAGGTGCCGTGCCAGTTCGCCGCGGGTGTGCTTGGCGAAATGGCTCACCACTTTCCGCACGCCCTGCACTTCGGTGAACACGTTGACCGTAACGGTCTGCGCCGGCGGCGGCGCCCACGCTGCGGCGTAGGTGCTGGACCGGCAGTCAACCAGCAGCTGCCCCTCGGTGAGCGGCGCCAGCGCACTGGACAGGTGCGGCTTCCAGAACGAGGCGAGGCGGCCGACGTCGGGCAGCGCCGTCCCCATTGACAGCCGGTAGGCGGGCACGCTGTCGCCGAAGCGGATGGCGCCCCAGAGGGCGGAGATCACCAGCACCGACTCGTCTGCCTTGCGCCGCTGCACAGGGGTGAGCGTCTTGTAGCCCAGTGCGTCGTACAGCACGCCGGAGTAGATCTGGTGGGCGGGAGCCGCGGGTTCAGCGTGGAGCCGGGTGTTGCGGTCGACGTCGTCCTTCAGCGAGGCCCCGACCCCCAGCAACGCGAGGGCGTCCTCGTGCGCGCTCACCGCCCCCAGTGCGTCGAGCACCTTGGCGCGGCAGGAGTTCAGGTCCGGGAAGCTCAGGGAAGGCCAATCGACGGCGGAACCACTGATCGCGGGCGTCTTGCCTTCGGAAGGGGGGAGCAGAATCAGCACCGTCCGATCCTACCGGCGCAGGGAATGCGGCACCGCGCCGGTAGACTGGACCTGGATGGGTTGACCAGGCGGCCGCGCGTCACGCAAGTGGCTCGAGGAACGTCCGGGCTCCACAGGGCAGGGTGGTGGGTAACGCCCACTCGGGGTAACCCGCAGGCCAGTGCCACAGAGAACAGACCGCCTGGGTCGCGCCGGTTTGAAAGCGGCACGAACCAGGTAAGGGTGAAACGGTGGTGTAAGAGACCACCAGCTTCCCGGGTGACCGGGAAGGCTAGGTAAACCCCACCCGGAGCAAGGCCAGACAGGACACGTTTGAGGGCTGCCCGCCCGAGTGTCCGGGTAGGCCGCTGGAGGGCGCCGGCAACGGCGCTCGTAGATGGATGGCCGCTACTCCCGCACCGGCAACGTGGCGGGAGCACAGAACCCGGCGTATCGGTCAACCCATCCACCCATTCCGGTTTGACCTTGAGAGTTGTGTTGGGGATCCTGAACCGTGCCCGCAAATATTGACCCGCCCTCCGGCTATGGAGCCGCCCAACCGCAGGGTTCCGCCCGCGGACGGCAGGCTGTTGCCCTGGCCGGGTTCCTTGCGCTCTCCGCTGCAGCCTGGGCCTTGGCGTCGGTCCCCATCATCCTGAATTCCGGCGGCTGGTTCGCGGGGTCGGTCAAGGCTCCCTGGATGCCGCCGGGCTGGATGTTCAGGAGCATGTGGATGCTGCTCTACGCGGGGGTGGCGGTTGCCGCCTGGCTCGTCTGGCGGAAAGGGGAGCTGAGGGGAGGCGCCCTGGCCGGGTACCTTGTCCAGCTGGTGCTCAACGCCGCGTGGCCGCTGGCCTTCTTCGGGCTCTTTCCGGTATTTGGAGCCGCTGCACTCTGGGCTGCTTTCCTGGTGATTGCCGGGCTGGCGGCGTCCCTCGCCTTCCTCGTTGTGCGGTTCGGTCCGGTGAGCCCGGCTGCCGGCCTCCTGATGCTGCCCTATTTTTCGTGGGTTGTGTTTTCGGCCAGCCTCAATCTCTATTCGGCCATCCACAACTGATGCCCCGGGCGCAAGGCCGTTCCCTGTGAGTGATTTCACGTGGTTCCGGCCGGTTCAGGGGGGCCGGCCAACTTAGAATGGAGACCGGACGCAGGAGTTCTTCCGCCGGGGTTGCGTTCGCAGCCGGCGGTTTTTCTTTGCACGCGATCCAGGCGCCTGGGGGCCGACCCCTGCAGGCGCGGGTGCCCCTGCACAACATGTGGTGGCCGACATCCGTGTACGAGGACGTACACGGCTGAACCGAGGAAGGTATTTCTGTGAGCCAGACGTCAGATTCTTGTCTTGATACGTGGATGGGCCGGGAGGCCCTCGCCGAGGCCATGATTCCGGTGATCGGCCGGCTGTACCGCGAAAACAACGTGGTCACCAGCATCCATGGCCGGAGTTTGATCAACAAGTCCACCATGAACATCCTCAAGGCGCACCGTTTTGCACGCCGGATGAGCAAGGACGAGCTGCTCCTGGAGGAGACCGCGCCGCTGCTGAACACCCTGGCCGGCCTGGAGCTCGGTGCTGCTGCGATCGACATCGCACGGTTGAACCAGAAGTTCAAGGAAGAGGGCAGCGGCGCCACGCTGGAAGAATTCCTCCGCGCGGAACTTGCCGACGTTGTGGGCAAGCGCGGCGGCGACGACCGCACCAGCACCGACGTGGTGCTTTACGGCTTTGGCCGGATCGGCCGGCTTCTGGCCCGCCTCCTCATCGAAAAGGCCGGCGGCGGCCATGGCCTCCGCCTGCGCGCCATCGTGGTCCGCAAGGGCGCTGACAACGATCTCTCCAAGCGTGCCAGCCTCCTGCGCCGCGACTCCGTCCACGGGTCCTTCGAAGGGACCATCAGGATCGACGAGGAAGCCAACACCATCACGGCCAACGGCGTGCAGGTACAGGTCATCTACTCGGACAACCCTGCCACCATCGACTACACCGCCTTCGGCATCAACAATGCCCTGGTGGTGGACAACACCGGCCGCTGGCGTGACCGGGAAGGGCTGTCCCAGCACCTGCAGAGCAAGGGCGTGGCACGGGTTCTCCTGACCGCGCCGGGCAAGGGCGACCTGAAGAATATCGTCCACGGCATCAACCACGGCACCATAGAGGACACTGACCAGATCGTGTCCGCCGCGTCCTGCACCACCAACGCCATCACGCCGGTGCTGAAGGCCGTCAACGACAAGTTCGGCGTCGTGCACGGCCATGTGGAGACAGTGCACTCCTTCACCAACGACCAGAACCTGATCGACAACTTCCACAAGGGTGACCGACGCGGCCGCTCCGCCGCACTGAACATGGTCATCACCGAGACCGGTGCCGCCAAAGCCGTGGCCAAGGCACTGCCTGAGCTGCTCGGGAAGCTCACAGGCAGTTCCATCCGGGTCCCCACCCCTGACGTCTCGCTGGCGATCCTGAACCTCCGCCTGGAGAACGGGACCACCAAGGACGAGATCAACAACTACCTCCGCGAGATGTCCCTGCACTCGGACCTGCGGAAGCAGATCGACTACATCGACTCACCCGAAGTTGTCTCCACTGACTTCGTCGGTTCCCGCCGCGCGGGCATCGTGGACGGCCTGGCCACTGTGTCCACAGACAAAAACGTCGTCCTCTACGTCTGGTACGACAACGAGTTCGGCTACAGCTGCCAGGTGGTCCGCGTGATGGAGGAAATGGCAGGGGTCAACCCGCCGTCCTTCCCCGCAAAGGAATCCGCCGCGGCCCTCGCAGCGATCGCCGTTTAGGCCGGGGCCGCCGGTCCCGCGAGTTCCCGGCTGATTCTGCTGGAATCAGCCGGGAAACGGGACCACACTGGTGGCATGGACAAAAATTCGACGCTTCAGCACGAAACAACCCTTGAGCACGCCCTCGACGTCGCCAAAGCCAACCACAAGGAGGCCGTCCGGCTGCTTGAGGGCGCCCGCGCCGCCTACAAGACGGGCGACGTCGGCGAGGACCGGGTGCGCCAGCTGGAAGGACTGCTGGCAATCGCCGAGGAAGACCTCCGGAGGGTGATGCGCGAGCAGTAACCCCGCGCGGACACTTCCACCAGCGCCGCCACTTGCCCTCCACACTGTGGAAAACAACGGGGCGACCCGGGAGGCGGCCTAGGCTCTCCTGGTGCATGATGTCCGAGAAGGGGCCGGGTCCCCATGACTGTGAGCTGGTCCGCCTACCGGCGTGCCCGCCGTCGCTCGCGGCAGGCGTGGGGCATCCTGGCAGTGGCCGCCGTCGGTGCGCTGGCGGCACTGTCCTGGTTCTTTACTGCCGGCCAGTTTGCCTTGGCGGAGCCCGCGGCCTCCGGCCCCACCGAAGCCCCAGTGTTCGACCCTGCCTGGATGAAGCCCGTTGTGCCGGTGCACCCCGTGCCCTCCGGTACTGCCGTCACCGCGCTGGAACGGCTTCCCGTCAAGGGCCGGGCCGCGAAGGACAAGTACGACCGCGAAGCGTTCGGCCAGGCGTGGCTGGACGTGGACCGGAACGGGTGCGACACCCGCAACGACATGCTCAGGCGTGACCTTACCGCCGTGGTGTTCATGGAAGGTTCCACGTGCCGGGTGGCAGGGGGCTCCTTCCGCGAGCCCTATACCGGGCAGCCCTTGGACTTCCGGCGGGGCTCCGACAGCAGCCGGGCAGTCCAAATAGACCACGTCGTGGCCTTGGGTGACGCGTGGCAGAAGGGTGCCCAGGGATTGACAGCCAAGCAGCGCCAGAGCCTGGCCAACGATCCGCTGAACCTGATCGCGGCGGACGGCCCGGCAAACGTGCAGAAGGGTGCCGGCGATGCCGCAACCTGGCTTCCCAAGAATAAATCCTTCCGCTGCCACTATGTGGCCCGCCAAATATCGGTCAAGGCAGCCTACGGACTATGGGTCACCGAGGCGGAGAAGGGCGCCATGAAGCGCGTGCTGGGGTCCTGCCCGGACCAGCCCACCATTGCGGCGAAGTGACCGGGTGCCCTAGTGGCCGAACGGGTCCGGGTCGACGCCCGGCATCCAGGTCAGTCCGGGAACGCCCCAGCCGCTCTTCTTGGCCTGTTTCATGGCTTTGCGCGCATAGCGGTCAATCAGCCGGTTGACGTACAGTTTTCCGTCCAGGTGGTCATATTCGTGCTGGATGACCCTGGCAAACCAGCCGGTGGCTTCGAACCTGACCGGCTGTCCAAAGCCGTCAAACCCTTCAACACGTGCCCACTCGGCGCGCTTCAGGGGATACTGCCCGCCAGGGAAGGACAGGCAGCCTTCTTCTTCCTCGTCCGGGTCCGGTACCGCGCCGGAAATCTTTGACAGGGTCAGCACCGGGTTGACCAGTACGCCCGTGGGCGGAGCGCCGTCGTCGTTGGCGTATTTGTAGACAAAGATCCTCTTGCCCACGCCTATCTGCGGTGCCGCGAGACCCACGCCGTTGGCGGCGTCGTTCGTTTCAAACATGTCCGCTATCAAAGTCCGCAGCTCGTCGTCGAACACTTCCACCTCGGAAGCCCGGCGGTGCAGTACGGGTTCTCCCCAGATGGTGATTGGCAGAACGGTCATCTTTAGCGGTCCTTCAGCGGTGTCTCGTGCCAGGTGCAAGTGTGCAAACGGCGAAAAAAGAAGGAGGCCGCACCGGATCTCCGGTGCGGCCTCCTTCTTGGACGGCTGCACATACCGTCCCGTGAGGGTGAGCTACGGGGGTTGAACCCGCGACCTCCTGGACCACAACCAGGCGCTCTGCCAACTGAGCTAAGCCCACCATGTGCCTGCAGATTTACCGGCGTACCGGCCCTCTGGAAAGGCAACTCATATAGCTTACCTGCTCTTCAGGGGTGCTTTGTCCACTTTTGGGGTTTTTGCGGAAAATTCCGTCGAAGGTGGCGCAGATTACCCTTCCTGCTGCCCGGCGTCCCCGGCGGATGTGATGCGGCGGGCAATCTGCAGGGCAGTGGCACTGTCCGGTCCCGGTGCAGGCACGAACACGGCCTCCCGGTAATAACGGAGCTCGTCGATGGAGTCCTTGATGTCCCCCAGTGCGCGGTGTCCGCCCTTTTTGGCCGGAGACTGGAAATATGCCCTCGCGAACCAGCGGCGCGAGAGTTCCTTGATGGTGCTGACGTCGATCACCCGGTAGTGCAGGTGTTCAACCACTGCGGGCATGTCCCGGGACAGGAACACCCGGTCCGTCCCCACGGAATTACCGCCCAGCGGCGCCTTGCGGGGGTCCGGCACCCATGTGGTGATGTATTCCATGACGGCGGCTTCCGCTTCGGCCATCGTCTTGCCGTTCGGCAGTTCCTTGAGGAGCCCCGATTTGGTGTGCATGTCGCGGACGAAATCGTTCATCTGGGCCACCGCGGCATCATCCGGTTTGATGACCACGTCGACGCCGTCGCCGAGGATGTTCAGTTCGGAGTCGGTGACCAGGGCGGCCACCTCGATCAGGGCGTCGTTCTTGATGTCCAGGCCGGTCATTTCGCAGTCGATCCAGACGATGCGTTCGTTAGATATAGGCACCGGACAAGCCTACCGTTACACCTTCAGGGCACCGGCCGATGCTAGGATTTCGAAGACGCGGCGGGTCATCCCGCTCCCGTGAGGATGCGCCTCGGCCGGCCGTTGGCCCGCCGGGCAGAATCGCAGACGAGATAGATTGGACGATCCTGAAATGACGGCGCCTGTGCCTGCGGCGGGGGAGGTGGCGCCCGCCGCCACTGTCGCAGCGGGCGGCGCGGAAGTGGATAATCCCCGGTCCCCGCTCCTTGCCGGCTTCGTGGGCTCCATGTTCATGCTTATCGGATCCTTGGGCGTGGGCTGGCTGGCCCCGGTCTCCGAACTCCGCCGGATGCCGCTGTTCATTTGGATGCGTGCCGAAGCAGTTGGCGTTGCCCTCTCGATTGTCCTGCTGGCCATAGGAGGCATGCTCCTGGTCCGTGCCTGGCTCAGGCTGGGGCAGCGGGTCAGGGTGTGGGGCAGGCAGGCCCGTAAAGCTACGCTGATGGCCGTTGTGGCATGGGGCCTGCCCATGATGTTCAGCGTGCCGCTCTTCAGCCGCGACGTCTACGCCTACATTGGCCAGGGCCGGCTGATGGTTGAAGGGTTCAACCCCTACGAGAACGGCATCTCGGCTCTGTCCAACTACTTCCAGCTGGGCGCGGACAAAATGTGGACGGAAGCCCCCGTTCCCTATGGTCAGCTGTTCCTGTGGATTGAACAGTTCGTTGTGTGGTCCACGAACGTCCAGCCGGAGGCAAGCGTGATGCTGTTCCGGCTGGTTGCCTTGGCCGGAGTCATCCTCTGCGTGATCTATGTTCCGCGGCTCGCCGAGCTGCACGGCATCAATCCGCACCGGGCCCTCTGGCTCACCGCTGCGAACCCGCTGTTCCTGACGAACTTCATCGCCAGCGTCCACAATGACGCACTGATGATCGGTCTGGCGCTGGCTGGACTCTACTACTCCGCGACGCACCGGGTGGTCCGCGGCATTGTGCTGGTAACCCTTTCCGTTGCGGTGAAGCCCATCACCATCGTCTTCCTGCCGTTCATCGGGCTCCTGTGGGCGGGCAGGGACGCGGGCTGGCTCCGCAAATTCGTGTTCTGGGGCCTGACCGCTGCATTGAGCCTCGGCATCCTGGCCTTGATGAGCCTGGTCAATGGTTTCGGCTTCGGCTGGGTCAATGGGCTCTCTGCCCCCGGAAGCATCTCCATCTGGTACGCGCCCGTGGGGCTCATCGGAATGGTGGTTGCCTCCCTGGCCAATTCGTTTGGACTCGACGGCGCCACCTTGGCCGGCTTTGTCTATAACGTGGGCAAGCTTGTTGCCGTGGGCATTGTCGCCTGGCAGATCTTCCGCGGTGACTACGACCGGCTGATGCGCCGCCTCACCCTCGCTCTGGCCGCGATTGTCCTCCTGTCTCCAATCATCCAAGCCTGGTACGTCGTATGGCTGATACCGCTCTTTGCAGTCACCGGGATCAGGAATGACTGGCAGGTCAAGGCGCTCTACTTCGTTGTCTCCTTCTTCATGATCTATGCCATTTCAGACCAGCTGGAAGTCTTCCCGTACCTTCAGACCGAGGACCTCGGCTTCGCACTGGCCCTCGCCCGAGTGGCCGCCGCGGTGACCGGCCTGCTCTTTGGCCTGTACCTGGTTTTCTGGGACCCCCGCACCCGCCGGCTGTTCCGCAAAACGCACGAGGCCGTCGTCGAACGCCCCATCATCTAGGCAGCGCCGCGTGTCGGTCCCGCGTTCGAAGCGACGCTCGACGCTCCCTCGCCGGGCTTAGTGGCCTCCACCATCTCCGGCGCTGATGTCCGGCCCGCTTGACGGGCCTTTGGACCCTGCTGCCGGGGATGCGCTGCCCGTACGGTCGAAGCATCCCCCACTTCAAGGAGGCGCCGGATGCAGAATTCGGGCCACGCGCCGACCGGCAAGGCGCTGCGCACCGTGACGGGCGTCTTTGGGCTGCTGGCGGCCCTGGCCGGCGTGGAGCACGGGCTGGGCGAGATCCTCCAGGGCCCGGTGGCGCCCGACGGTCCGGTGTTCCGTTCCTGGCCCGGGAACGAAGCGTTCGAAATCCTGGACGGAGAGCCGGCCTTCACGGTGTTACCCGATCTGTTGGTTTCGGGCGTTGTGACCGTGGCGGTGGCGGTAGTGTTCGGGGCCTGGGCGGTGGCCGGCGTACACCGCCGGCGGGGGCCCCTGGTGCTGATCGGGCTCGCGCTGCTGCTGTTCGCCGTTGGTGGCGGTTTCGGTCCGCCGCTGCTGGGAATCATCCTGGGCATCGGCGCATCCAGGCCCGCAGTACCTTCGCGGCCGCCGGGACCGGCCGCACGGGTGATGGCGAAGGCATGGCCGTGGGCGATGGGTGCCGGTGTTGCAGGGTACCTGGGATTAGTGCCGGGCACGCTGGTGATGCACGCCCTGAGGGGAGCTCCACCCGAATCCGTGGTGTACGGGCTCATGGCGATGGCCTTCGGCGGTGTGCTCCTCGCGCTGGCCGGTGCCCGGGCCGGTAACAGGCTGGAGGCCTGGCATGCTGCACCATCCCCGCGCTCCCGGTCCGGAACGTCAACCTGACTCCAGGTTATCTGCCTGCCACCGCCGTTATGCGTCAGGTGCGGGGGCAGGGAGGCGCCGGAGCGCTTCCCTACGGGACAACGGACTGAGGGCTGCCTCATGTTCTGCCACGAAGGCCGCCACCCACTCCGGCGCCGTCTTTGAATACTCGCGCAGGGCCCATCCGATCGCTTTCCGGATGAAGAACTCCGGGTCTGCCATGTTTGTTGCCAGGACCTGGGCCAGGAGCACGGTGTCAGTGGCTGCCTTCGCCTTAAGCTGAGAGAGGATGGCAGCCCTCCTTATCCATGAGTCCGGGTCGGTGCTCCAGCCGAGCAGGACTTCTGACATCTCTTCACGGTTGGCTTGCAGCAGGCCGCACAGGCGCGCCGCTACCGGGTCCACGAAGTCCCACCACGCGCCGCTGCGAATCATTTCCTCGTAAACGGGCAGCATCAGCATGTCACCCGCCGCCAGCGGCTCAGCGGTCAGGTCGATGGCTGCATACCGTTCCTCGCGGGCGGCGGCGTTCCGCCAAAGCTCAAGGACAGTGGCGCGCAGCTGGCCGGCCGACGCGAAGGGAGTGCCGCCGGCAGCTTCGGCAGCGATCCGGCGGACTTCGGGGACGCGCACACCGAGGCAGGGCATGGCGGACTTCATGTATGCCTGCGCCCCGGCACCCCGAACCGGATCTGCCCGTTCACGCAGCGCACGACGGACGGCAGAAAGCACCTCGCTGTTCAGCGCATCCGCTTCGGCCATGGGGAAACTCTATCCAGCGGAGGATTTCCTTGTGCCGCGCCAGGACACATGCGCTAGGCTGGTTAGCGCTCACAAGTGTCTCGGCCCCAAAGGGGATTTTCATGCCATCCACGGAACACAGCATTGCCAGCGGCCCCTACACCGCCGTGGTCACAGCCCGCGGGGGCGCCCTCCGGGAACTGCAGCACAACGGCCGGGACCTGGTGGTTGGCTTTGGTCCGGATGGCCGGGTTCCTGACTATCGCGGGGTTATCTGCGTCCCATGGCCGAACCGCCTGGCGGACGGCAGATATGCCTACGCCGGAACCGATTACCAGGCTCCCGTCAACGAGCCCGAGCGGGGTTCGGCGCTCCACGGCCTTGCCACCGAGCAGATCTGGGCGGTGCGGGAGGCGGCTGAGGACCGCGTGGTCCTGGTGTGCACGATCGGCGCAGGCCCGCACTACCCATCGGATCTCAAGGTCTCCGTTTCCTACTCGCTGGGTCCCGGCGGATTGCGCAGCACGGTGAGTGCTGCGAACGCCGGGTCCGCCAGCGCCCCTTACGGCGTGTGTCCCCACCCCTACCTGGTGGCCGGCCCTGGAATGCTGGACGAATGGACGCTGGAAGTGCCGGCGCGCGAATTCCTCGACGTGACGCCTGACCGGCTGCTCCCCATCGGCAGGAAGACCGTGGAGGAAGGCGGCTTCGACTTCCGCAGTCCCCGTCGGCTGGGGCCGGTAAGGATTGACCATGCCTTCACTGGAATCACCCGCGACGCCGCCGGGCTGGCCCGGGTCCGCGTAAAGGATCCGGCGGGAACGGGCGTGGAACTGGAATGGGGCGCGGAGTGGCCCTGGGTCCAGATCCACACTGCAGACAAGCCGGTTGGCCCGGACAGGCTGGGGCTGGCGGTTGAACCCATGACCTGCCCGCCTGACGCCTTCAACTCGGGGGCGGACCTTCTTCACCTCAAACCGGGGGAGACGCACTCAGCGTCCTGGACCATCCGGGCCCTGGCCTAGTCCGGACTGCCGGCCCGCAAACACGGGGAGGTCCAGCCGGCTCGCGCGAGCCAGGCTGCGCACAGCCGCGTCCACTGGTCCGGCCCCGGCTCCTCCGCGGCGAGGCCCAATCCATGGCGGCCATGGGGAAAGACATGCAGTTCGGCAGGCACGCCGGCGCCCATAAGCGCCCCGGCGTAGCCCAGGCTGTGGCTGACGTGGACGGCGTCGTCATCCGCGGTGTGCCAGATGAATGCGGGAGGGGTGGCGGCAGTCACCTGCCGTTCCGCGGAAAGTTCCTCAAGGACGTCCGACGACGGCGCGCCGCCAAGGAGGTTGTCCACCGAACCCTGGTGCACTGACGTGGTGTAGGACACCACGGGGTAGCACAACACGGTGAGGTCCGGGACCGCGCCGGGAACGTCGAAGCGCTCGCAGCCCGTTGCCACGGCGGTAGAGAGCGTGGCGGCCAGGTGTCCACCGGCCGAAAATCCGAGGACGCCGACCCGCTGCGGATCGACGGCCAAACCATGGGACCCGCCACGGATATGCAGCATGGCTTCCTTGGCGTCCTCCAGCGGGGCCGGATGCCGGTCCGGGGCCACGCGGTATCTCAGCACGAAGGCGTGGATGCCGAGCGCGGCGAGCCATTCGGCCACCGGCTCCGCTTCGTGGTCCGCCTGGCGGCCGTAGCCGCCGCCGGGCAGGACCAGGACGGCGGGCCCCGGGCCTCCGGCGCCGGCACGTGCAGGGACAGCGGTCAGCCCGGACACCATGGTCAGGCCACTGTCTCCGTGCTGCGGCGCAGCGTGACTTCGCCCCTCACGGGCTGCAGGTCGTCGTCCTCCTGGCCATCGCTGCGGCCGGGGCCGCTGGCCGTCGCCCGGGTGGCAAGCCGGCCGATGTCTTCCAGCGGCAGGCGGACCGTGGAGAGGGCGGGGCGGAAATCCCGCAGCGTCTCGATATCGTCAAATCCGGCAATCCTGGCGTCCCGCGGAACCCGGAGCCCTTCAGCCCGCAGCGCTGCCGAGGCCCCGATGGCCATGACGTCGTTGACTGCGAAGATGCACATCTTCGCCGTGGCAGGGGCATCGCCGTCCGCTGTCCGCTGAGCCTTGATCCTGGCAGCCAGCTTGAGGCCCGCGTCGTAGCCTCCGGCACGGTTGAACGAGGTGCGCAGGATCTCCGCCGGGCCCCGGCCGGCCCTGGCCAGGCCTTCCTGGAAGCCCCGGATGCGGTCGTCCGACGTGAAGAGGCCCTCGGGGCCTCCTATGATGACGAAATCGCCAGTCCAGCCGGCAGCAAGTTCATCTGCGAGGGCGCCGGCGAGTTCCTGGTTCGGCACGGCAACAACGTGGTAGCCCTCAGGAGCGCTGGCACCCACTACCGGATGTCCCACCACCGCCACCCGGCCGCCGTTGCGGCAGTACCGGTCAAGCTCCGCTGCAAGGTCCGCGTTGTCGTCCCGGTCCTCCTCCCGCGACGAGCGGGATCCCGCAATCACGATCGAATCGGCACGCCGTGCAGCGAAGGCAGCCACGGCCTCGCGCTCCTCCGCCGGCGCCCCGCCGGTGGTCGCCAGCAGCACCATCTTGCGCTGTTCACGGGCGGCCTCCTGGACCCCCCGGGCGATGGCGGCGAAATAGGGGTCCGCAATGTCGTGCACGATCAGGCCGATCAGGCCCGAACTGGACTTCGCCAGGCCCTGGGCCTGGGCGTTGGGAATGTATCCCAGCGAGGCCGCAGCTTGCCGGACACGGTCCGCGATGTCCTGCCCCGGCTTGCGTGCGGAACCGTTGAGGACGCGGCTGGCAGTGGCGGGAGATACCCCGGCCAGCCGCGCCACCTCGGTAAGGGTACTTGCAGCCACAGCGTCTCCTGATCGGCTTTGTTGGGTCAATAGGCGTTACCACATTATGGCAGTTGCGGACCGCTACTGGAAAGCGCTTGCCAAGAAGTCTGCGGACGTGCATCATTGACGTAGCGGGAATGCGCTTTCCCGATTCGGCTTCAGTAGGGCTTCAACTTCAGTAGAACTGCTCGCTCACCGTGGAGGACAAATGGGCTTCGAGACAAAAACAATCCGCATTGCCATGAACGGCATCACCGGCCGGATGGGGTACCGCCAGCACCTGCTGCGCTCCATCCTTCCCATCCGGGACGCCGGTGGATTCACGCTGGAAGACGGCACCCGCGTCCAGGTTGAGCCCATCCTGGTGGGCCGCAACGAAGCCAAGATCCGGGAGCTCGCCGAAAAGCACAAGGTCTCCGAGTGGAGCACCGACCTGGACGCCGTCGTCAACGACCCCACCGTCGACGTCGTTTTTGATGCCTCCATGACCAGCCTCCGTGCAGCCACCCTCAAGAAGGCCATGCAGGCCGGCAAGCACATCTTCACAGAGAAGCCCACTGCCGAGACGCTTGACGAGGCCATCGAGCTCGCCCGGATCGGCAAGGAATCCGGCGTCACCGCGGGTGTGGTCCACGACAAGCTGTACCTCCCCGGCCTGGTCAAGCTCCGCCGCCTGGTGGACGAGGGCTTCTTCGGCCGAATCCTCTCCATCCGCGGCGAGTTCGGCTACTGGGTCTTCGAAGGTGACATCCAGGCCGCCCAGCGCCCGTCCTGGAATTACCGCAAGGAAGACGGCGGTGGAATGACTACGGACATGTTCTGCCACTGGAACTACGTCCTCGAAGGCATCATCGGCAAGGTCAAGAGCGTCAGCGCCAAGACCGCCACCCACATCCCCACCCGGTGGGACGAGGCAGGCAAGGAATACAAGGCCACCGCCGACGACGCCTCCTACGGCATTTTCGAGCTGGAAACCCCGGGCGGCGACGAGGTCATCGGCCAGATCAACTCGTCGTGGGCCGTCCGCGTCTATCGCGACGAACTGGTGGAGTTCCAGGTGGACGGCACGCACGGCTCCGCCGTCGCAGGCCTGAACAAATGCGTTGCGCAGCAGCGCGCCCACACGCCGAAGCCCGTCTGGAACCCGGACCTGCCCGTCACGGAATCCTTCCGTGACCAGTGGCAGGAAGTCCCGGCCAATGCTGACCTGGACAACGGCTTCAAGCTGCAGTGGGAAGAGTTCCTCCGCGACGTCGTCGCCGGCCGCGAACACCGCTTCGGCCTGCTCTCCGCCGCCCGCGGTGTCCAGCTCGCCGAGCTCGGCCTGAAGTCCAACGACGAACGCCGCACCCTCGACCTCCCGGAGATTACCCTCTAATGACCTCACTCATCCTGCCCTCCCACGACGGCGGCACCCGGGAATACCGCCTCCAGGGCGGCACGTCCTGGGCCCGGCCAGCGGCGCCGCTCATCGCCCGCCGCGCCTATGCCGCAGCGCATGTGATCCCCGAAGTCCTGGCCGACAACACGCCCGGCGCGCCCGCCCGGCTCGACTGGGACGCCACCATGGCCTACCGGCACGAGCTGTGGTCCTACGGCCTCGGTGTAGCCGACGCCATGGACACTGCCCAGCGCGGCATGGGCCTTGACTGGGCGGCAACCCAGCAGCTCATCAAGCGCACCGGCGTCGAGGCAGCCTCGGTGGTCTCCGCCGGCAACCCGGCAACGGCCGGCAAGTCGGTGCGGGACCTTGTTTCCTGCGGTGCCGGCACCGACCAGCTGGACAGCGCCACCCTGCCGGCCGGGGAGGCCGGCATCAAGGCCGTCCTTGAGGCCTACCGCGAGCAGATCGCCGTGGTCAGCGAGGCCGGGCCCAAGGTGATCCTCATGGCCTCCCGCGCCCTGGCCAAGGTTGCCCGCGGTCCCGAGGATTACCTGCGGGTGTACTCGACGCTGCTGGAGGAGGTGGACCAGCCGGTCATCCTGCACTGGCTCGGCACCATGTTCGATCCCGCCCTGGCCGGTTACTGGGGTTCGGACGATGTAGCAACGGCAACCGGAACCTTCCTCGGCCTTATCAGGGACAACGCGGCCAAGGTGGATGGCGTCAAGGTCTCGCTGCTCGACGCCGGCCATGAGGTTGCCCTTCGGGCGGCCCTGCCCGAAGGCGTCCGCCTCTACACCGGCGACGACTTCAACTACCCCGAACTGATCGACGGCGACGGCAGCCGCCACTCGGACGCCCTGCTGGGCATCTTCGCGGCCATCTACCCCGCCGCCTCGGTGGCGCTGCAGAACTACGACGCCGGCAACGCCGCGAAGGCGCGCGAAATCCTCGACTCCACGAGGGAACTGGGAAAGCACATCTTCAGCGCACCCACGTTCTACTACAAGACCGGGATCGCGTTCATGTCCTGGCTCAACGGCAGGCAGCCCGGCTTCCAGATGGTTGGAGGCCTGCACTCCGGCCGCTCGGTATGCCACCTGGCAAGGACCTTTGAGCTGGCGGACAAGGCAGGCCTGCTGCGGGATCCGGCACTGGCCGCTTTCCGGATGTCCGACTACCTGCGGATCAACGGGGTGGGCGTATGACCAGCACGTCAGGAACGGCAGACTTTGCCCGCCTTTCCATCAACAGCGCCACCACCAAGAAATGGACCCTGGCCCAGGTGGTTGAGGGCTGCGTCAACGCCGGCATCCCCGCCATCGGGCCCTGGCGGGACCGGGTGGCGGAAGCCGGCCTGGACAAGGCGGCCCGCCTGATCAAGGATGCCGGGCTCCGCGTCTCCTCGCTCTGCCGCGGGGGGTTCCTTACCGCCCCCGATGCCGCAGGGCAGGCTGCAGCCCTGGCTGACAACCGCGCCGCCATCCTCGAAGCCGTTGCGCTCGACACCAGGGAACTGTTCCTCGTGGTCGGCGGGCTGGCCCCGGGGGAGAAGGACGTGGTGGCTGCGCGCCGGCGCGTGGCGGACCGTCTCGCCGACCTGGTCCCCTTCGCCCGGGAGAACGGCGTCCGGCTGGTGCTGGAGCCGCTGCATCCGATGTACGCCGCTGACCGGGCGCTGATCTCCACCCTGGGGCAGGCCCTTGACCTCGCGGCGCCGTTCGACGCGTCGGCAGTGGGCGTCGCCGTCGACACTTTCCACGTGTGGTGGGACCCGGAACTGAAGCCGCAGATCGAGCGCGCCGGCCGGGAGGGGCGCCTTGCGTCCTACCAGGTGTGCGACTTCAACATGCCCATCGCCGCGGATCCGCTGCTGTCACGCGGCTACATGGGCGACGGCGTGGTGGACTTCGCCACCATCGGCGCCTGGGTGCGCGATGCCGGGTACACCGGTGACATCGAAGTGGAAATCTTCAATCAGGACATCTGGGACACGGACGGCGACACCGTCCTGGCCACGGTGAAGGAGCGCTACGCGGAGCTTGTCCTCCCGTACGCCTGACCTGATCCAGACCGCGGGCTCCTGCCACGTTTCCCAACACAACTGGCAGGAGCCTGCGCCCCACCAAAAAGACCCGGACCGCGCAGTGAACTCATCACAGTGCGGTCCGGGCCTTTCGCGTGGAAACGCCAGGCGGGCCCGGCGTCAGGTATCCCGGTGTCAGGTATATAGGGAGGCGCAGCGGCGGTACCGTGCCAGCACCCCGCCGCCGTCCTGCCCGGCAGGGAGGTCGACGGCGTCCAGCGCCCACTGCGGAAATTCCCCGGTGAGTGCCGCTGCGGCCTGGCGGGCGGCGCCGTCGGCCACATACTCACCCGGGCGCGGCACGGTGATGCTGATTCCCAGCAGTTGCGCTGCCGCCTCCTGTACTGCCGCGGACTGCGCTCCGCCGCCCACCAGGATGATGCGCCGCGCCTGCACGCCTTGTTGCTGCAGGGCGGCCAGGCCGTCCGCGAGCGAACAGACCACGCCTTCGACGGCGGCCCGCGCCAGGTTGGCCGGCGTGTAGTTCCCGCGGGTGATGCCGTGCAGGGAGCCGGTGGCGTCGGGCAGGTTCGGCGTGCGCTCGCCGTCGAAATAGGGAACGAGGGTGAGGCCCCCGGCCCCTGGTCCGGCGGACAGCGCCAGCTCATTGAACTCCGCAATGCTGATGTCCAGCAGGGCTGCAGTGGCGTCAAAAACGCGGGTGGCGTTCAGGGTGCACACCAGCGGCAGGTAGTTCCCGGAAGCATCGGCGAACCCGGCCACCAGCCCGGACGGGTCGGCGGCCGGTGTATCGGACACGGCGAAGACCGTCCCCGAGGTGCCCAGCGACATCACCACGTCACCCACGCCGGCGCCCACTCCCAGTGCCGCCGCCGCGTTGTCCCCGGCGCCGGCGGCCAGGAGGGCGCCCTCCGGTGTCTTGCCCACGACCCCCAGCGGGCCCACGACGCCGGGCAGCAGCGGAACGTGCCCCAGCGAGGACTCCAGGAGCCCCGGCAGGTACTCGCCGGTCGCCGTCGAGTAGTAACCCGTACCGGAGGCGTCGGAACGGTCAGTGGCGAGGGCCTCGAGGTTTCCCGGACCGCTGCCTGGCCCGTGGTCCGCCAGCCGCCAGGTCAGCCAGTCATGCGGCAGGCAGATTGCCGCAACTTTGGCGGCGTTCTCCGGCTCGTTGGCGGCCAGCCAGTGAAGTTTGGTCAGCGTCAGCGAGGCGACCGGGACGGTGCCGGTTGCGCCGGCCCAGTAGCGGGCGCCGGCGGCAGTGTCGCCGTCGCCCGCATTGCTGATCAGTTGCAGTGCCGCGCCGGCACTGCGGGTGTCATTCCACAGCAGCGCCGGCCGGACCACCTGGCCCTCGCTGTCCAGGCACACCATGCCGTGCTGCTGCCCGCCCACCGAGACAGCTGCCACATCGTCCAGGCCGCCGGCCTGGTGTAGTGCGTCCAGCAGGGCGGCCCACCAGTGATCCGGGTGGATCTCGGTCCCGTCCGGGTGGCCCGCCCTGCCCTGCCGGACCAATGCTCCCGTGTCCGCATCGCGGATCACCACTTTGCAGGACTGGGTGGAGCTGTCGATCCCTGCTACGAGTGCCATGATTTACCGGGCGCCCAGGAGGTGTTCGATGGCGAGCTGGTTGAGGCGGACGAAGGCGAAGGAGCGTTCGCCGGCCTTGTCGGCGTCGAAGTCCTCGAAGACGGTGGTGTCCGCGAGCAGGTCCGCGGCGGTTTCGCCGGCCGCGAGGGTGCTCTCGCCGAGTTCGAAGACCCCGGAGGTCGTGAGGGCTTCCTGGACTTCGGGGTCTGCGCGGAACGCAAGGGCGCGCTCCTTGAGGAGCAGGTACATGGCCATGTTGGACTTGGCCGATTCCCAGACGCCGTCGTAGCCGTCGGTGCGGGAGGGCTTGTAGTCGAAGTGGCGCGGGCCTTCGTAGCGGGGCCCGCCGCCCGGGAAGCCGTTTTCGAGCAGGTCTACGGTGAAGAACGCGCTGGTGAGGTCGCCGTGGCCGAAGACGAGGTCCTGGTCGTACTTGATGCCGCGCTGGCCGTTGAGGTCGATGTGGAAGAGCTTGCCGGCCCACAGGGCCTGCGCGATGCCGTGGGTGAAGTTGAGCCCTGCCATCTGCTCGTGCCCGGTTTCCGGGTTGAGGCCCACGATGTCGCCGTGCTCGAGCTGGGCGATGAACGCCAGGCCGTGGCCGACGGTGGGCAGGAACATGTCGCCGCGGGGTTCGTTGGGCTTGGGCTCCAGTGCGATGCGCAGGTTGTAGCCCTTGTCCTTGATGTAGGCGGCGGCGGTGTCCACGCCTTCCTTCATCCGGTCCAGGGCCGCGGAGAGGTCCTTCGAGCCGTCGTATTCGCTGCCTTCGCGCCCGCCCCACATCACGAACGTTTCGGCGCCGAACTCTGCGGCGGAGTCGATGTTGCGCAGCACCTTGGACAGGGCGAAGCGGCGGATGGAGCGGTCGTTGGAGGTGAAGCCGCCGTCCTTGAACACCGGGTGGCTGAACAGGTTGGTGGTCACCATCGGGACCTTCAGGCCGGTCTCGGCCAGGGCTGCCTTGAAGTTCTTGAGGATCAGGTCACGTTCCGAGGCGCTGGCGTCGAAGGGGACCAGGTCGTTGTCGTGGAAGGTGATGCCGTAGGCGCCCAGTTCGGCCAGCCGGTGGACCGCCTCCACGGGATCCAGGGCGGCGCGGGTGGCCACACCGAACGGATCGGCGCCCGTCCAGCCCACGGTCCAGAGGCCGAAGGTGAACTTGTCAGCGGGGGTGGGGGAGAGAGTCATGATGCGTCCTTGCACTCGATTTTCGCCGGTTGCGGCCTTATTAGTTTAGTGCTTGAACTATATAAGCGAGTCTACGCTAGGGTCAATAGCGAAGGGCCCGTGAGGGACGGCCCCGCTTCCAGCCCGAGGAGAACGGCCATGGCCAGTACCGCACCTGCCACTGCACTGTCCGACGCCGCCAGCCCGGGGAACATGGCGGACGTTCGGCGGAACAACCTCGCCCTGGTCCTTGCCAGGGTGGCGCAGGCACCGGCCGGCACCCATCCGACCCGCGCACAGGTGGCCGCGGCCACAGGGCTCACCAAAGCCTCTGTTTCGAGCATCGTCCTGGACCTTTTGGGCGCCGGCCTCCTGCGCGAGGTCGGCCTGAGCCGGCAGGGGGAGCGGGGCCGGCCGGGGGTCGGGCTGGAACTGAATCCGGCGCGGGGTGTCATGGGTATGGAAATCAACGTCGATTATATTGCGGCCGGAGTGACCGACCTTTCCGGAACCCTGGTGGTGCAGGAAATCCGGGAACGGGACAACCGCGACAGCGACAGCGCCCCCGTGCTGTCCGCACTCGCCGCGCTCGCCGCCGACGTCCGGAAGGCGGCCGCGTCTACGGGTGTTGAGGTCCTCGGCGGAGGGCTCGCCGTACCCGGCCTCGTTGACGCCGGCAGTTCAACCGTGACCGCCGCCCCGAACCTGGGCTGGCTGGGGACGAAGCTGGACATGGGGCGGCTGCTTCCCGACGTGCCGTTGGGGGTCTCCCTCTTCAACGAGGCCAATGCTGCCGCGCTCGCGGAACTGGCCTACGGCTCCCACGGAAGGCGGGACTTCCTGTTCGTCTCCGGCGAGGTGGGCGTCGGCGGCGGCCTGGTGATCAATTCGGAGCTTTTCACCGGCCCTGAAGGCAACGCCGGGGAGGTCGGCCACATCGTTGTGCAGCCGGAGGGGGGCCGCTGCTCCTGCGGCGGGACGGGGTGCCTGGAGACGATAGCCGGGCAGGATGCAATTTTTTCTGCTGCCGGTATCGCCGCGAAGGGGTGGTCAAGGTCTGAGAGCATGGCCCGCCTGCTGGGCGCCCTCGGCGCTGAGGACCCCGCTGCCCTGCTCGCCGTCCAACGGGCCGGGACGGCGCTGGGCGTGGCGGTGGCGTCGACGTCCCGCGTGGTGGACATCAGGGCTGTAGTGCTTGGCGGACACTTTGCCGTCCTGGACCAGTGGCTCCGCGGGCCGCTTTTGGACAGCCTTGCCAAGTACGCGCCGGGTGCGCTGTCCCCGGCGCACGTCACCATCTCCGCGGTAGGGGATGCGGGAGCCCTGCTGGGCGCTGCCGGCAGCGTGGTTCGCTCTCTGGTGGAAGCGCCGCACCGGCTGCAATCCTGAAACCCTGACGGCACGTGTGGCCCCAAACGCCCCGGTCCGTGAACCGGGGCGTTTGCCCATGGGTGCCCCAGGAGGGAATCGAACCCCCGACCGGCGGATTAGAAGGCCGCTGCTCTATCCCCTGAGCTACTGAGGCAATGGATTCCGGAGCTGAAGTCCGGCGCCTCAAAAAGTTTACATTGCCCGAAGTCCCGGCGTCGTCAGTGACCTGCGGCGGCTCACTAATCCTCCACAGGCAGCCGCAGGCGCAGGTTATGCACATAGGCGAACCCCTGCCTCCCCGGCGGCCAGCGCCGGCGCCATGCTGGTCTTGCCTGCTAGGGCACCACCATTGACGACAGGACGTGAAGATGAGCGACACAATAACCATTCGGGGCTTCGTTGCCACCGAGATCAAGAGCGCCACAACTCCAGGGGGAGTTGCCACAGCCTCCTTCCGTATCGGTTCCACTTCGCGCCGGTTCGACAAGGAATCCGGCACCTGGACGGATGGCCACACGAACTGGTTCCTGGTCCAGGGCTATCGCCACCTCGCGGGAAGCATGGGCTGCAGCATCAGGAAAGGCCAGCCGGTCATCGTGGTTGGCAAGCTGAAGATCCGCAGTTGGGAAAGGGACGGCAGGGTCTTCTACTCACACACCATTGACGCCGACGCCGTGGGTCACGACCTGACGTGGGGTACGGCCAACTTCATCCGGTCCTCCACAAAACCGCTCCTCTCGCTCGTGGAGCCGGCGCCGCCCCTCGACGCCGAGCACCGGGCCGGCGCTGAGGGAACGTTCGACGAACCGGAGGACGGCGACGACGATCCCGACGGCGGCGATCCTGCCGCAGCGTACATCGAGGACAGCAACGGCAGCCTCGTGTCACTGGACCTGGAGACGGGGGAACTCGCCGAATCCGGAGTCTAGGTTTTCCATATCAGCGTCCCCTATCAACGGTTCCCCCGGTTCCTTGGCGGGCAGTGCCGCGGCACCCCCCGGCCGTGCACTGTCCGCCCAGGTTGCGGAGCCGGGACCAGGCCGCATGGCAGAATGACACCATGCGGCATACCCCTGACCACCGGCAGAACTCAACAGCCGGTGCCTCATCGGCCAGCCCCTCAGCCACCGTTCCCGGAGCCACCGTTCCCGGAGCTGCCATTCCTGGAGCTGCCGTTCCTGGAGTTGCCCCGCCCAGCGCCGCGCGCCGGTTGCTGGCGGCCGTAACCGCCACAGTGCTGGCGGCAGGTTTATCGGGCTGCGTCAGCGGAACCTTGTCGGGTGCAACATCCACTGCTGCAGCCTCCGCCGGCCCCGCAGCAACGGAAACACGGGCTGCAGCAACACAGACAAATGCCGCCGGACCGCTGGCGGACACATCCGGGACCGCATCCGCCGCGGCAGCGGCGGCTGCCACTGAAACGGCCAAGAGGACCGTGACAGAGGCGCTGGCCAGGCTGGCCGCGGGATCGCCCAAACCCGCCACCGCACAAGTCACGGAAGCCCTCACAGGCGCGGGAATCGCCCCCGCGGCGTTGGAGGTTTCGCAGAGCCGCACCCCCACCGGCCTTGAAGCGGATGCCATCGAGGCGGCCGTGCTCCAGGGACAGGACTGCGTGATCGGCCAGGTCCGCGACGGCGCCGTGACAGTGACAGTGTTGCCCGTCCTGGCGAGCGGGAAGTGCTTTGTAGGCTCGTAAGCCTGTTGCGCGGAATGTGAGATATGCCTGCCCACCCACTAGATTTGGAACCATGGCGGAATTTATCTACACAATGACCAAGGCCCGCAAAGCCGTTGGCGAAAAACTCATTCTTGACGACGTAAGCATGTCCTTCTTCCCCGGCGCCAAGATCGGTGTTGTGGGCCCGAACGGTGCCGGTAAGTCCACCATCCTCAAAATCATGGCCGGACTGGACACTCCCTCCAACGGTGAGGCCCGGTTAAGCCCCGGCTACACCGTGGGCATCCTGCTCCAGGAGCCCCCGCTCAACGAGGAAAAGACCGTCCTGGGCAACGTCCAGGAGGGTGTGGGCGAGATCTACGGCAAGATCCAGCGCTTCAACGAAATCTCCGAGGAAATGGCCAGCCCCGACGCTGACTACGACACCCTCCTCGAGGAAATGGGCCACCTGCAGGAAGCCATCGATGCCGCGGACGCCTGGGACCTGGACTCGCAGCTGGAGCAGGCCATGGACGCCCTCCGCTGCCCGCCCGCGGACGCCGACGTCACCAACCTCTCCGGTGGTGAACGCCGCCGCGTAGCCCTGTGCAAACTCCTGCTGCAGAAGCCGGACCTGCTGCTCCTGGACGAGCCCACCAACCACCTGGACGCCGAAAGCGTGCTGTGGCTCGAACAGCACCTGTCCACCTACGCGGGTGCAGTCCTCGCCGTCACCCACGACCGGTACTTCCTGGACCACGTCGCGGAATGGATCGCCGAAGTGGACCGCGGCCACCTCTACCCCTACGAGGGCAACTACTCCACTTACCTGGAGAAGAAGCGTGCCCGACTGGAGATCCAGGGCAAGAAGGACGCCAAGCAGGCCAAGCGCCTCAGCGAGGAACTTGAGTGGGTCCGGTCCAACGCCAAGGGCCGCCAGACCAAGTCCAAGGCCCGTCTGGCCCGCTACGAGGAGATGGCCGCGGAGGCGGACCGCACGCGCAAGCTGGACTTCGAAGAGATCCAGATCCCGCCGGGACCCCGCTTGGGCGGCCTGGTGCTGGAAGCGAAGAACCTCCAGAAGGGCTTCGAGGACCGCACCCTCATCGACGGCCTGTCCTTCAGCCTGCCCCGCAACGGCATCGTGGGCGTCATCGGCCCCAACGGCGTCGGCAAGACCACGCTGTTCAAGACCATCGTGGGGCTGGAACCGCTCGACGGCGGTGACCTGAAGATCGGCGACTCCGTCAAGATCTCCTACGCGGACCAGAGCCGCGGCGGCATCGACCCCAACAAGACCTTGTGGGAAGTTGTCTCCGACGGCCTGGACTTCATCCAGGTGGGCCACGTCGAAATGCCGTCCCGCGCCTACGTTGCCGCCTTCGGCTTCAAGGGCCCGGACCAGCAGAAGAAGGCCGGTGTGCTCTCCGGCGGTGAGCGCAATCGCCTGAACCTGGCGCTGACCCTCAAACAGGGCGGCAACCTGCTGCTCCTCGATGAGCCCACCAACGACCTCGACGTCGAAACCCTCAGCAGCCTCGAAAACGCACTGCTCGAGTTCCCCGGCTGCGCCGTGGTGGTCTCCCACGACCGCTGGTTCCTGGACCGCGTGGCCACGCACATCCTGGCCTATGAAGGCGACGAGGAAAACCCCTCCAAGTGGTACTGGTTCGAGGGCAACTTCGAATCCTACGAGGAGAACAAGGTGGAGCGCCTCGGCCCGGACGCCGCCAAGCCGCACCGCGTCACGCACCGCCGCCTCACCCGCGACTGACACCAGGCGCAGAGCGCACAAAGACGAACAGGCCGGCACCCCCACTGGGTGCCGGCCTGTTCGTCTTCCCGCTGAAGGCGGAGTTCCGGGTGGTGCTAGTCCCGCCCGGCCTTGCGGATCTGGTGCTCCATCAGCTTCGACTGGAAAGCGCCCACCACTTTGTTC
This sequence comes from Pseudarthrobacter sp. CC4, assembly GCF_048957775.1. Classification (NCBI taxonomy): domain Bacteria; kingdom Bacillati; phylum Actinomycetota; class Actinomycetes; order Micrococcales; family Micrococcaceae; genus Pseudarthrobacter; species Pseudarthrobacter sp. CC4. The sequence continues at coordinate 33,256 of NZ_JARCCZ010000020.1, forward strand.
TTCAGGTCGGTAGGCACGCGGATCATTCCCTCCTGCGCGACGGAGGCAACGTGCTGCCCCGCCTGGTTGAAGATCTTGCCGGTCGCGAGTCCACGGGCCCCTTGGGCGCTGGGTGACTCCTGGACATACAGGAGCCATTCGTCCACGCGGGCAGGCCGGTGCCACCACATGGCATGGTCCAGGCTTGCCACGTTCATCCCTGGCGTGATCCAGCTCAGCCCGTGGCGCCGCAGGATGGACTCAAGGAGGGTGTAGTCGCTGGCGTATGCCAGGGCTGCCCGGTGCAGGTTGGGGTTGTCCGGCATCGGCCCGAAGGTCTTCATCCACACCGCATTCCGCGCTTCCCTCTTGCCCGTAGCCGACACGTACAAGGGGGGATCGACGTGCCGGATATCGAACGGCCGCTCGTAGGCCCAGTGCCGTGCCACCGGATGGTCGAACTTGCCGAGCAGGTCGGCGGTGCTTGGCAGTGACTCCGGGTCCGGGATGCCGCCGGGCATCGTGGACTCGTGCTCCACGCCTTCGTCCTCGCCCTGGAAGGACGCGATCATCGACAGGATGGGCACGCCCTCCTGGTACGCATGGACCCGCCGGGCGGAAAAGGACCGGCCGTCCCGCAGGCGCTGGACGCCGAAGGTGATGGGCTTGTTCGCGTCCCCCGGGCGCAGGAAGTAGCCATGCATGGAATGGACAAAACGTTCCGGGTCCACCGTCCTGATGGACGCGATGAGCGACTGTGCCAGCACCTGGCCGCCGAACACGCGGTGGTGGGGCTGCTGCTGGGACGGACCCAGGAAGATGTCCTCGTCCGTCCGGGCACCCTCCAGCTCACCAAGGTCAAGGAGGGAGATGAGCGATGAGGTGGGGTCCCCGCTGGGGAGCGCCAGGATTTCGGCGTCGGCTTCAGTCATGGTTTGACTCTAGACGGCCCCCCGGCACCGCTCAACAAAGGTCCAGCGGGTAGTGTTCTTGGTGTGTCTGATCTACTCACCTCGTCCTTCCGCTTCGCCGATCCCCAGGATCTCGCTGACCTGAAGACTTTCGCTACGCGGGCCAAATCAATTGACGACGGCGCCATCAGGCTTCAGGCTGCAGGTTCCGTCCTCGCCGCGTACGTCTGCGTGCTGCGGCCGAGGCTGCTGGGTGAATCGACTCCCACCATTCTGGGGCTGCGGACCATGGCCCTCGCGGAACCTTCGGCGACGGATGTGACAGTGTCCTTGTCCGCCGTCCTGGACCGCCTGGCGCGGGCGGGGGCGGACGACGTCGAGCTGCCGGTTCCGCCGTCCACCGTCACCGAGTCCTGGACCGGGGTGGGCGCCCCGCGGAGCGGGTGGGAGCTGATGGGTTCACGCAGCGATGCCGCGCTGCGGAAAGCCGCAGAAGCAGGAATCGCGGAAGTGGCGGGAATCGTCCCTGACAAGCCGGGGGCGCTGATCGTCAACAACGCCCGTGCCGCCGTCTGGGGCAGGGAACTGGACGACTCCGGCCTGCCGGCCGGAGCCGCTTTCGCCGCCCTGGCCCTGGGGTTCCTGGCCGACGGCGACCAGAAGCTCTACCGGGCAGGGCGCTGGTTCCGGCTTACAGGCACCCGCGGCCACGTGCTCGCGCGGACCGGAAGCGCGCTGCTCTAACGGCGGTTAGGGCAACATCAGCCGGGGCTGTTCACCATGGACAGCGCGGCACGCTCCATGTAGTCCCACAGCGTTCCCTCGTAGAGCGGCGGCAGTTCCAGGGCATCCACAGCGGCACGCATGTGGAAGAGCCAGCGGTCCTTGGCCTCGGGCGTCACCTTGAACGGCATGTGCCGCATGCGGAGCCGGGGATGGCCGCGCTCCTCGCCGTAGGTGGTGGGCCCGCCCCAGTACTGTTCCAGGAACATCAGGAACCTGCGCTTCGCCGGCGCCAGGTCCTCTTCCGGATACATGGGGCGGAGGAGCGGATCGGTTGCCACGCCGTCGTAGAAGACGTCGATCAGCTTCACGAAGGTTTCATGCCCGCCCACGGCATCGTAGAAGTTGTCGGTGTAGCCGGGCTTGCTGAACGGATCGTTCTGCATCAGCTGCGGCCGCTGGGGATCGCTCGGGATTGTCATTCCTAGTCTCCGGCCTTCTGGTCAGTCTTCTTGGGTTCGGCATGATCCGTGCCCTGGTCCGTAGTGCCGTCCTCCGACTCGTGCAGCGGCACATAGTTGCCTTGCGAACGGTTGCCGACGCGCAGGATCTCGCCGTTGCGCAGGTACCAGATAGCGCCGTCGTCCGAGCGGACGCGCGTGATGCGCAGGCCCATGGACTCCACCACGCCAACAACCTCGCTGGTCTCGATCACGTCGCCGATTCCGTACTGGTCTTCAATGGTAATGAAGATCCCGGCCAGGAAGTCGCGGATCAGCTGCTGGGCACCGAAGCCGATGGCCACACCCAGGATGCCGACGCTCGTCAGCAGGGGTGCGATGTTAATGTCCAGGTTCTGCAGGACGTACATGCCGGTGATGATCACCACGAGCACGCCAACCACGCTGTTCAGCAGCGAGCCGATGGTTTCCGCACGCTGGACGCGCCGTTCATGGTCCAGGGCCCTAAAGGCAGGGGCAGCCCATTTGAAGGTGGGCTTCTTGAAGAAGTTGCTGCCTGCCGCCACGCGCCTGGTGATCCGGGAAATCACGAACGTGGCTACCAGCCAGATGGCGACGCCGACGCCGAGGCTGATCACGATGCCCGTGACGCTGATGCCGTCCGGCTGGCTGGCGGTGGACGGAAGGATCGACAACGTGCTGACCATAAGGGGGAAGTACTCCTGCTGTTCTTCGGCTGCGCCGGGAAGGGATGCCGCAGCGCCGGTTACGCCCGGCGCGGAAGGCTCTGTTCTTCCTCAACACTATCGCCGTAGCGTCTGAACATGCGCATTCTTGTCCTCGGCGGAACAGCCTTCCTGTCCGCAGAAATTGCCCGCCAGGCGGTGGCGGCGGGACACGACGTCACCTGCCTTGCCCGAGGTTCCGCGGCGGCCCCGCCAGCGGGAACCACGTGGCTGAGGGAGGACCGTTCACTGGGCGCGGACGCCTACGCGGGCGCCGAGGGGGAGTGGGACGAGGTGGTGGACGTGGCCCGGGATCCCGTCCCCGCCGCCGAAGCCCTGGACGCCCTCGCACACCGGGCAGCGCACTGGACGTTCGTCTCCAGTTGCTCCGTCTACGCCGACGCCTCTCATGCAAACGAAACTGAGGATGCAGCGCTCCTGCAGCCCCTGGCGCCGGGAACTCCCTCCACTCCGGAGAACTACGGCGAGTCGAAGGCGGCCATCGAGGCCGCCACCCTCAAAGCGGCAGGCGGAAAAGCCCACCTCTGCCGTGCCGGCCTGATCGGCGGCCCGGGGGACAGCTCGGACCGCTACGGCTACTGGCCGGCCCGCTTCGCCAGGAACAACAAGCCGGTGGTGGTTCCCGCCGTCGACCATCCGACCCAGGTCATCGACGTCCGCGACCTTGCTGCCTGGATCCTCCGGGCGGCCGGGAAGGGCGTGGCCGGAGCGTTGAACGCCCTGGGCGGGCAGGTGGCCTTCGGAACGTATCTTGCCGCCGCCAGGGAAACCGCCGGCCACGACGGCGAGGTTCTTCCGGCGGAAGAAGAGTGGCTTGCGAACCAGGGCGTCAACTACTGGGCAGGCCCGGACTCGCTGCCGCTTTGGCTCCCGCCCGGGCATGAGGGCTTCATGGCGCGGAGCAACCGGGCAGCCGTCGCTGCCGGGCTGCAGCTGCGGCCGTGGCGGGAGACGCTGCAGGACACCTTGCGGGACGAGCGGGCGCGAGGGCTGGACAGGCCCCGGAAGGCCGGGCTGTCCCCCGGAACCGAGGCGCGCCTCGCCGCCAGCCTGCCGTCCTAAGCCGCCACTGTCACCGGTTCATGCTCCACCGGGAAGTTCACGCTGCGGGCGATGAAGCACAGCTGGTTCGCCTCGTGGTGAAGCTGGCCGGCCAGCTCCACCTGCGCCGCATCGGCCACGGTCACGTGCGGCCGGAGCGTCACGCGTTCAAACTGGCCGCTGCCGTCCCGGTTCAGGGTCATCAGCCCGAAGGCCTCGTCCCGGTAGTCCGTGACCACCACGCCGTGCTTTACCGCCACGTGCAGGAAAGAGAGCATATGGCACTGGGCAAGTGCCGCCAGGAGCAGCTGCTCCGGGTTGTACCGCTCCCGGTCTCCGTGGAAGGTGGGGTCCGCGGAGCCCTTGAGGACAGGGAGCCCCGGAATAAGGATGTCGTGGTCGCGTGAGTAGCCGCGGTAGGACGCCGTCCCGCTGCCCGAGTTGCCCGTCCACCGGACCGTCAGCTCATAGCGGTGCTCGTGCAGGCTCATGATGCAGGCACAGCTTCGCCGGGAAGGACATCCGCAGCGCGCGCCCGCAGTGCCCGGGCAACGCCGTCGCGGTTTTCCAGCATCATGCGCCGCAGCGCGGCGCTTGCGGGCGGAAGCGCCGCCAGGAAGCCGTCAGTCCGGTCCACGGTTGCCTGGCTGGTCAGCAGCGCAGGGTAGAGTCCGACGACGATCTGCTGGGCCAGTGCGTGGGTGCGGGTTTCGACGATCCGCGGCACTGCCTCGAAGTACTTTTCGGCGTAGGGCTCCAGCAGGGACCGGTCCAGCACGCGCATGAAGCCGGTGACCGCGGAGCCCTGCAGTGCATTGGAGAGCTCGCCCTTGACCACAATGGAATCCCAGGCGGCTGCCTTCGCCTCCGCCGTGGGGATGGCGGCCTTGGCAAGGGCAGCGGCATTCTGGCCGCTGGAGGTATTGTCCCGCGCAAGTTCCGCGTCGATGCCGTCCTGGCCGAGGCGTCCGCCCACCACAAGTGACGCGACCAGCTCCCAGCGCAGGTCCTGGTCAACACCCAGCCCGTCCAGGACCAGGGAGCCGTCAAGGAGGCCCGCCACCTTGTCCAGCTGGGGGGCACTGCCGGCCAGCAGCGCAAACGACTTCACGAACTGCAGCTGCGCGTCCGAGCCGCCCGGCACCTCGGACGCCAGTTCCCACAGCCGGTCCGCCGCAGCCACCGCGGTCGCCTGGCGGTGTTCCTCGGCCACGTAGAAGTTCAGGGTGGTGGCAAGCTGGCGGAGCTGGACCAGGATCACCGAGGAATCGGATTCGGCGGCCACGTTGGCCAGGATCAGCTCCACGTACCGCCGTGCCGGGGTTTCGCCGTCCCGGGCAGCGTCCCACGCCGAGTTCCACACGAGCGTCCGCGGCAGGCTCTGGCTGAAGTCCTTCAGGTGGGCGGTCGCCGTCGCAAGCGATTTTTCGTCCAGCCGCACCTTGGCGTAGGCGAGGTCGTCGTCATTGACCAGGACCAGGTCCGGCCGGACCAGCCCCACCAGCGCCGGAACTTCGGTCCGCCCGCCGTCGACATCCAGTTCCTCGCGGTGCACCCGCTCCAGCTTGCCGGCGTCGTTAAGGTTGTAGAACCCCACGGCGAGCCGGTGCGGGCGGATGGTGGGCCAATCGTCCACGGCGGACTGCACGATGGCGAAGGACGTGAGCCGGCCGTCGCCGTCAACCTCGAGCTCCGGCTTCAGGGTGTTGACGCCGGCGGTTTCCAGCCACTGCCGCCCCCAGTCATCCAGGTCGCGGCCGCTGGCCTTCTCCAGTTCCACCAGCAGGTCGCCCAGCTCGGTGTTCTGCCAGGAATGCTTGGCGAAGTACTCGCGCACGCCGGCCATGAACTGGTCCGGGCCCACCCACGCCACCAGCTGGCGGAGCACCGAAGCGCCCTTGGCGTAGGTGATGCCGTCGAAGTTGACCTCCACGTCCTGCAGGTCGTTGATCTCGGCGAAGATGGGGTGCGTCGTGGGCAGCTGGTCCTGGCGGTAGGCCCAGGACTTCTCAACGGAGGCGAACGTGGTCCAGGCGCTGGTGAACTTCGTCGCCTCGACGGCTGCCAGGTGGGACATGTACTCGGCGAAGGACTCGTTGAGCCACAGGTCGTTCCACCAGCGCATTGTCACCAGGTCGCCGAACCACATATGCGCGAGTTCGTGGAGGACGGTGATGGCCCGGCGTTCCACCTGCGCGTCGGTGACTTTGCCCCGGAAGACGTAGCCCTCCAGGATGGTCACCGCGCCGGCGTTTTCCATGGCGCCGGCGTTGAACTCGGGCACAAAGAGCTGGTCGTACTTCTCGAACGGGTAGGGGCAGCCGAACTGCGCCTCGAAGAACTCAAAGCCCTGCCGGGTGAGTTCGAAGATGTTGTCCGCGTCCAGGTACTGCATCAGGGACTTCCGGGCGAAGACGCCGAGCGGGATGACGCGGCCGTCCGAGCTGGCCACCTCGCTGCGCACCGACTGGTAGGGGCCGGCAACCAGCGCAGTGACGTAAGAGGAGAGCCGGGGAGTGGGGGAGAAGGCCCACACGGAGCGGGCACCGCCGTCGTCCGCTGCGGTGGTTTCCACGGGCGCCGGCGTGGGCGAGTTCGAGATGACGTCCCAGTGGGAGGGGGCCGTGACGGTGAACGTGAAGGTTGCCTTCAGGTCCGGCTGCTCGAAGACGGCGAACATCCTGCGCGAATCAGGAACCTCGAACTGCGTGTAGAGGTAGACCTCGTTGTCCACCGGATCCACGAAGCGGTGGAGTCCCTCGCCGGTGTTCATATACGGGGCATCGGCCACCACCGTGAGTTCGTTGTGTTCCTCGAGGTCCGGGAGCTGGATCCTGACGCCGTCCGCCACTGTGGCCGGATCAAGGCTCTTGCCGTTCAGGGTGACGCTGTGCACCGCGCGTGTGATTGCGTCTATGAATGTTGAGGACCCTGGCGTCGCGCTGAACTTCACCGTGGTGGTGCTGCCAAAGACCTCTCCGCCCCGGGTCAGGTCCAGGCTGACGTCATAGGATTCGACGGCGATCAGTTCGGCACGTTCGCTGGCTTCAGCTCGCGTCAGATTCATACCTGGCAAAGTGGGGCCTCCAGAAAGGTTGCGTCTGCCTGCTGGCGTGCCCAGCGGCGGCATTGTTCATTCTTGCATTCCGCCAGCCTTGGCAAGTAGCACGGCCCGGGATGGCTGCCGCGTGAGGCGGAAAGCCGCCGGCCGGCCGTGGGAGTAGCGTTAAATCATGGGAAAGTTCATGGAGTCGATGGACACGAAAGCCCTTCGGTTTGTGGTGGGGTTCCCGCTGCTGGTGGCGGCGGCCTTCGTGGTGTGCGCCTTCCTGATCCGGCCGGACCTTCCGGAGCCGCTCGCCATCCGGTGGACGGACGACGGCGGCGCCTCCTTCGCGCCCTTCGGCGCCTACGTCACGGCAGGAGCCTTAATGATCCTGGCCGGCGGCTGGCTGGTCCTCTTCCAGGCCGTGCCCGTCAGCAGGCCCGTGCTGATGCGCCGGATCATGATGGGCGCCGGGATGTTCTTCACGCTCTTCGTCACCAGCGCCCTCGCTGCCGGCATCGTGGGACAGGCAGGGCTGGCGGACGCCCGTGAATCCCATGTGGACATGACCGTCCTGGCACTCGGAAGCGGGGCGGCCCTGTCGCTCGGCGTGATTGTTGCCTTTACCTTCAAAGCGGACCAGCAGTGGTCACCGGACGACGACCGGGCCCTTCAACTGGCCATCGCGAGGGAGGCTGACCCCGACCTGACACGGGACGACATCCGGCTCTGGGTCCATGCCCGCAGTTCGGTATTCGTCATGATCGCCATCGCATCGCTGCTTCCGTCTGCCCTTATCGCCGTTGCCGTGCCCTGGCTCGGCGCGCTCCTCGTGCTCCTCGCGGCGACGGGCGCGGCGTTCCTGTTCGCGCGCATCAAAGCCGACCGCCGCGGCCTGAAAGTCCTGCTGGCCGGCATCGTTCCGGTCATGAACGTCCCGGCCGGAGCCATCTCGGGCGCTACCGCCGCCGAGGTGAAGGCCGCAGACTATGGGGGGTGGGGCTACCGGCACCACGGCGGCACTGCCGCCATGCTCGTCAGCAGCGGTCCCGCCGTCGTCGTCAGCAAAACCGACGGCCAGCGCCTCGCGGTGAGCGGGGGCAGTACTGCCTCGGCGGCGAGGCTGGCCGAGGTACTGACGCGGGTTGCTGAAAGGGCCCGGCCCGGCGGCGGGGCGGCGCCGACTCCCGGCCAGCCGGAGTCCTAGTATTCTTGACCGTGTTGTCCTGACCCTGGCCTGCGCCGTCCCGGCCGGCTGCCTGCGCCCCCAACCGAACGGATTCTGCTCGTGACATCATCCCCTGCCTTCCCGCGGGTCCACATCGCCACCGACCATGCGGGCATGGAACTGAGCGCCCACCTGGTGTCCCACCTGACAGCCAAGGGCTATGAGGTGGTGGACCACGGCCCCAAGGCCTACGACGCCCAGGACGACTACCCCTCTTTCTGCATCAATGCCGCCCTTGCCGTGGTTGCCGACCAGCAGGCAGGCATCCACGCCCTGGGCATCGTGTTGGGCGGCTCGGGCAACGGGGAGCAGATCGCCGCCAACAAGGTCAAGGGCGTCAGGGCTGCCCTGGCCTGGAACCACTCGACCGCCACACTCGCCCGCGAGCACAATGACGCCAATGTCGTGGCTGTCGGCGGCCGCCAGCACACGGTGGAGGAAGCGACCCGGCTGGTCGAGGCCTTCCTGACCGAGCCCTTCAGCAATGACGAGCGCCACGTCCGCCGCATCGGCAAGATCGCCGCCTACGAAGCAACCGGCGAGGTCATCGAGTAGTGCCCGAAGGGCATTCCGTCCGCCGCCTGGCGCGGCAGTTCGGGGACGTATTCGGCGGCCGGCGGCTCACTGTGTCCAGCCCGCAGGGCCGGTTCAGCGGAGGCGCCGCGCTCCTGGATGGGCGCACCCTGCTCGTGGCCGAGGCGCACGGCAAGCACCTGTTCCTGCACTTCGACAACACCTTGGTGCTGCATGTGCATCTGGGCCTGTACGGTGCCTGGAGTTTTGGCGGCGACAGCACGTTCGCCGGCTCCTCCAGCATCGGTGCCCCGCGCCGGGTGGGGGAGCGGGAGACGTTCCCGGACGCGAACGACGGCGACGGCGCCGGCACGAACGGAGGCAGCGCCTATGCCGGTCCGCCGGACCCCGTGGGGGCCGTGCGGGTCAGGCTGGCCAGCAGCAACGGGTGGGCCGACCTGAGGGGTGCCACCACCTGCGAGGCGATTACCGCGGCAGAGGCTGACGCCGTCCTCGCCCGGCTGGGGCCGGACCCGCTGCGGAACCTGCGGGGCGACGCCGGACGGTTCGCGGCCAATTTGCAGGGCCGGAAAACTCCGGTGGCTGCACTCCTGATGGACCAAAAGATCATCGCCGGCGTCGGCAACGTCTACCGCGCCGAGGTCCTTTTCCGCCGGCGTATCGATCCCTGGCTGCCGGGAACCGCACTGCCCGACGCCGAGGCACGCAAGTTGTGGCGCGACGTCGTGACCGTCATGAACGACGGCGTTGCCGACGGCCGCATCATCACCACAACGCCCAGGTACTGGTCGGAAAGCGGCAAGGCAACCGCCGCCGCCTTGAAAAGCGGGACCTTCCCGGCGCGGGACAATGCCCATTACGTCTACAAGCGGGACGGGATGCCGTGCCGGGTCTGCGGCACCACGGTGCTGATTGCTGAACTGGCGGGGCGCAAACTCTATTGGTGCCCCTTCTGCCAGCAGCAGGCGTGAACGGGGGCTGCCGGCAAAGTCCCCACGATGGCTTGCCGGCACCGGGGCCCAACGGATTAAAAAGAAAGGCCCCTCTTCGGAGGGGCCTGTCTGTTTGGAGGGGACGACGGGAATCGAACCCGCGTAATCAGTTTGGAAGACTGAGGCTTTACCATTAAGCTACGTCCCCGGAAGAACTGCATCTGCAATATTAGCAGGCCTGCAACTCCGGGCTGGCTGTTCAAGCCGGATACAACTAAACCTAATCCATGGGCTACGTGTCAAATGTGCAAACTGGGCGCGGATCACCGTAGACTTGCCTGTGCACTAACGGGGTGTAGCTCAGCTTGGCTAGAGCGCCTGCTTTGGGAGCAGGAAGTCGCAGGTTCAAATCCTGTCACCCCGACTCTGCGGCCCGGACCACTCGGCCTGGACAAAACATTGCGTTTGCAGAAACCCATCCCACAATCCCAGGAGTACTTAGACCGTGAAGAGCGCTGTCGAGAACCTCACCCCCACGCGGGTCAAGCTCAATGTTGAGGTCCCCTTTGAGGAATTGAAGCCCAGCATCGACTCGGCCTACAAGACCGTTGCTTCGCAGATCCAGGTCCCGGGCTTCCGTAAGGGCAAAGTCCCCGCCAAGCTCATCGACCAGCGCGTCGGCCGCGGCTACGTCCTGGAGACTGCCATCAACGAAGGCCTCAACGGCTGGTACCAGGCCGCTGTGCAGGAATCCGGCATCCGCCCCCTGAGCCGCCCCGAGGTTGAGATCACCGAGGTCCCGGACCCCTCCGCAACGGACGGCGGACTGAAGTTCGCTGCCGAGGTGGACGTCCGCCCGGAGATCGAGCTCCCGGACTACTCCGGCATCAAGGTTGAAGTTGCTGCGGCCGAGTCCTCCGACGAGGACGTGGACAAGGCCCTCGACGAACTGCGCGGCCGCTTCGGCACGCTCAAGTCCGTGGACCGCCCCGCCGCGGACGGCGATTTCCTCACCATCGACATCACCGCCAGCATCGACGGCGAAGAGGTTGACTCCGCTTCCGGCCTGTCCTACCAGGTGGGTGCCGGCACCATGCTCGACGGGCTCGACGAAGCCGTCACCGGGCTCAGCGCCGAGGAAGACGCCATCTTCGACACCACTCTGGTGGGCGGCGACCACGCCGGCGAAGCCGCCCAGGTCAAGGTCGTCGTCAAGGCCGTCAAGGAGCGCGAACTCCCCGAGGCAAACGATGACTTCGCCCAGCTGGCTTCCGAGTTCGACACCCTCGCCGAACTGCGCGAAGACCTGGCCAAGCAGGCCGCAGACTCCAAGGTTGTGGAGCAGGGCGTCGAGGCCCGCGACAAGGTCCTGGACAAGCTCGTTGAGCTCGTTGAGGTTCCCGTTCCGGACTCCGTCGTTGAAGAGCAGCTCGAGGCCCACTTCAAGGAGGGCAGCGGGCACGGTGAAGGCGAGCACGACACCGAGGAGCACCGCGAAGAGGTTCGTGCCAACACGGCCCGCGCCTTCCAGAACGAAATCATCCTCGACGCCATTGCCGAGAAGGAAGAAGTCAACGTCAGCCAGAACGAGCTGATCGACTACATCGTGACCACCGCCAGCCAGTACGGCATGGACCCGAACCAGTTCGCCCAGATCATCGACCAGAGCGGCCAGGTTCCCATGATGGTTTCCGAGGTCCGCCGCCGCAAGGCGCTGGCCGTCGTCCTGGGCCAGGCTGAGGTCACCGACACCGAGGGCAAGGCCGTGGACCTGAGCGACTTCGTCCGTCCCGGCGGCGAAGAGGAAGTTCCCGCAGCCGAAGCTGTCGAGGCCGAGGCTGAGACCGCCGAGGCAGCCGTCGAGGAAGACACGGCAGAGGCCAAGGCCCAGGCCTAAGAGCCACTGAGTGGACGGCCCCCGGATCATTGGATCCGGGGGCCGTTTGCGTTGGATCCTGCTGCTTCGCACCGGCCCTGCCGATCGTGCGCCGTCAGCGAACAGCCGCGGATGCGCGAACAAAACACCGCTGAAACCGGTTAGTGTCCAAGTAGTGATTTTCAGTGATGTCACCGTCACCAGCGAGAGGTAAGTACACATGTCACAGCACGCAGAGTCCCCCCGGATGGCTACTGTCGATCCCGCAGCCCAGGACAACTACATCTACAACCGTCTCCTGAAAGAGCGGATCATCTGGCTGGGCTCAGAGGTGCGTGACGACAACGCCAACGCCATCTGCTCGCAGCTGCTCCTGCTGTCCGCCGAGAACCCGGACAAGGACATCTACCTCTACATCAACTCCCCGGGCGGCTCGGTGACGGCAGGCATGGCCATCTACGACACCATGCAGTTCATCCCCAACGACGTCGTCACGGTAGCCACCGGCCTGGCCGCCTCGATGGGACAGTTCCTGCTGTCTTCCGGCACCAAGGGCAAGCGCTACGCGACCCCCAACGCCCGCGTCCTGATGCACCAGCCCTCCGGCGGCATCGGCGGCACCGCCTCGGACATCAAGATCCAGGCCGAGCTCATCCTGCACATGAAGAAGGTCATGGCGGAACTGACGGCCGAGCAGACCGGCCAGACCGTCGAGACCATCCTCAAGGACAACGACCGGGACAAGTGGTTCACGGCAACCGAGGCCCTGGAGTACGGCTTCTTCGACAAGATCGCCGCCCACGCCGGCTCTGTATCCGGTGGCGGCGGAACGGCCAACGGGTCTTCCGGCGAGTCAGCGTCCGAACAGTAATCCGGCACAGAGAAAACTTAGATCAGGAGCAACAAAAATGACCTACAACTTCGGATCGACTGCCGGTAACCTTCCGACCAGCCGTTATGTCCTGCCCCAGTTCGAGGAACGCACTCCGTACGGCTTCAAGCGCCAGGACCCCTACACCAAGCTCTTCGAAGACCGCATTATCTTCCTTGGTGTGCAGGTGGATGACGCCTCTGCCGATGACGTCATGGCCCAGCTGCTGGTCCTCGAGTCCACTGACCCGGACCGCGACATCACCCTCTACATCAACTCGCCCGGCGGCTCTTTTACCGCCATGACGGCCATCTACGACACCATGCAGTACATCCGCCCCGAGATCCAGACGGTCTGCCTCGGCCAGGCCGCAAGCGCCGCTGCCGTACTGCTGGCGGCAGGTACTCCCGGAAAGCGCCTGGCCCTCCCGAACGCCCGCGTCCTGATCCACCAGCCGGCGCTGTCCGGCGGCCAGGGCGGACAGGCCTCAGACCTGGAGATCCAGGCAGCCGAAGTCATGCGGATGCGCTCCTGGCTGGAAGACACGCTCGCCCACCACTCGGGACGGACGTCAGAGCAGGTCAACAACGACATCGAGCGCGACAAGATCCTCACCGCGGCAGAAGCGCAGACGTACGGCCTGATCGACCAGGTCCTGGATTCACGGAAGATCAAACCGCAGGCGATCAGCCGGTAACGGTAAAGTAATGGGCCGGTGGGGCCAATCATTTGGCTCCACCGGCCTTTTCCTTCCACCCTGGGAAGCGAATGTGACCTAGAGTGGATGGTGTCACAACCGGTCCGTGCAGGCCCGGTGGAGATTCCAGCAACGGAGCAAGGCTGCCTGGCAGCAGGATACTAAGGGGTTCACATATGGCTCGGATTGGCGAGAGCACGGATCTGCTGAAGTGCTCTTTCTGCGGAAAGAGCCAAAAGCAGGTGCGCAAGCTCATAGCCGGGCCCGGTGTCTACATCTGCGATGAATGCATTGAGCTCTGCAACGAGATCATTGAAGAGGAGCTCGCGGAAGTTGCTGACCTGGGAAGCTTCGAACTTCCCAAACCGCGCGAGATCTTCGATTTCCTGCAGGAGTACGTCATTGGCCAGGAGCCTGCCAAGCGTTCCCTCGCCGTCGCCGTCTACAACCACTACAAGCGGATCCAGGCCGGCCACGCCCCTAAATCCGGAAGCCTTGCCGACGGCGGCCACCACGACGACGTCGAGATTGCCAAGTCCAACATCCTGCTCATCGGCCCCACCGGCTGTGGCAAGACCTACCTCGCCCAGACCCTCGCCCGCCGCCTGAACGTTCCCTTCGCCGTAGCTGACGCCACGGCCCTGACCGAGGCCGGGTACGTCGGTGAAGACGTGGAGAACATCCTCCTCAAGCTCATCCAGGCCGCCGACTACGACGTGAAGAAGGCTGAGCAGGGCATCATCTACATCGATGAGATCGACAAGATTTCCCGCAAGAGCGAAAACCCCTCCATCACCCGCGACGTATCCGGCGAAGGCGTCCAGCAGGCGCTCCTGAAGATCCTGGAAGGCACGGTTGCCTCCGTCCCGCCGCAGGGCGGCCGGAAGCACCCGCACCAGGAATTCATCCAGATTGACACCACAAACGTCCTCTTTATCGTGGCGGGCGCCTTTGCCGGCCTGGAAGAGATCATCGGGTCGCGGTCCGGACGGAAGGGCATAGGCTTCGGCGCCCCCCTGAACGAGGCCAGCAAGAAGGTGGATTCCTACGGTGAAGTGATGCCCGAGGACCTGCTGAAATTCGGCCTGATCCCCGAGTTCATCGGCCGGCTTCCCGTGATCACCACCGTCTCCAACCTGGACCGCGATGCCCTGATCCAGATCCTGTCCACACCCAAGAACGCCCTTGTGAAGCAGTACCAGAAGATGTTCCAGATAGACGGCGTGGAACTGGTGTTTGACGACACAGCCCTTGACGCCATTGCGGAGCAGGCGCTGGAGCGCGGCACCGGCGCCCGGGGGCTGCGGGCCATCATGGAGGAAGTGCTGCTTCCTGTCATGTTCGATCTCCCCAGCCGCGAAGACGTTGCCAGCGTGATCATCACCGAGGACGTCGTGCTGAGGGGTGCGGAACCGACCATCGTTCCCCACGTCGCCAAGCGCCGTAAGTCTGCCTGACTTCCCGGCACAGCGCCGTTACCCGCAGTAGCCCTTACACGTCGTGGCTGCCCCGCGCCACTGAGACCAGCGAAGGAATTCCCTATGACTGAGCCCGCTAAGAACACGGCCGACTTCTGGTTCGATCCGCTGTGCCCGTTCGCCTGGATCACCTCGCGCTGGATAGGCGAAGTGGAGGGCGTCCGCGACATCGGGACGGAGTGGCACGTGATGAGCCTGGCCGTCCTTAACGAAGGCCGGGACCTGGAACCTGCCTACCGCGAATCGATGGACAACGCCTGGGGTATGGTCCGGGTGATCATCGCGGCCCAGGAGGAACACGGCAGGGGCACGGTCAAGCCACTCTACGACGCCATGGGCTCGTTGATCCATGAACAGGGCGAAAAGGACCGCGACCTGGTGATCGCCAAAGCACTTGCTGAATGCGGCCTTCCCGCTTCACTGGCCGGAGCCGCCGCCACCGACGCCTACGACCGCCAGCTCCGGGCCAGCCACGAGGAAGGCATCTCGCGGGTGGGCCAGGACGTTGGAACGCCGGTTGTGGCCTTCAACGGGACGGCATTCTTCGGTCCCGTGCTTACCCGGATCCCGCGGGGCGAGGAAGCCGGCAAGCTGTGGGACGCCACCACCGCGATTGCTTCCTACCCGCATTTCTTCGAATTGAAGCGGAGCAGGACCGAACGTCCGGAATTCAACTAGGCCCGGCCCCTCCGGAAGCCCCGGCGGGAGTGTCCAGAGCCCCGGCCGAACTACTCGTTTGTAGTTCAGCCGGGGCTCTTGCGCATCGCGGTAGCCGGGACAACAATAGTTCTTACCCACTTCGAAAGAAGTGGGACGCAGAAACCAAAGATTCAGTGATATGCATTCGACGCAGCCATCGGCAAAGTCAGGATGCAAGCTACAAGTGACGAACGTAGGAAGACCTGAAGATCGGCGGATTCTGCCAGACCATCAAGACGTCACCGGATGGCCGAAAAGTCGAAGCCCCACCAACGGCAAAACGCTGATGGGGCTTCCCCTTTGCCCGAAAACAGGGCCCAAGGCTGCGGCTATGCTTTCGCCGGCTCCTCCGTGACGGCCAGTTCCACACCGGTGACAGCCAGCTCGCCCTCGCCCACCACTATAGAAATTTCGCGGGCGTTGGAGGCTGCCTTCAGGTCGGCCAGGCCGGCATTCAGTTGCCCTGCGAGTCCAGCTGGAGCCGTGATGGTCGCAGTCAGGACTTCCGTGCGCTGCTTCACCTTCGCCTCGGATTTGGCCTTGCGGACACCGCTGAGGGCAACACCAACCGTTGCGAGCATGGTGGTGTCGCCGCCCGGCACCGCCAGGGCGGCCGGCCACGCGGCGCGGTGGACCGAGCCCTTGCGCCACCAGCTCCACACCTCTTCAGTGGCGAACGGCAGGAACGGCGCGAAGAGCCGCAGCAGGGCGTCCAGGGTGGTGGCGAGGGCTGCCAGCACCGAGGCCTGTTCGGCTTCGCCCGGAGCCCCATAGGCCCTGTCCTTGATGAGCTCCACGTAGTCGTCGGTGAACTGCCAGAAGAAGCTTTCCGTGATCTGCAGCGCCCGTGCGTAGTCGTAGTTCTCGAAGGCCTTCGTGGACTGGGCCACAACGTCGGCGAGCTGTGCCAGGACCGCGCGATCGAGCGGATTGGTGAGGACGGAGAGGTCAGCGGACAGCACCGAGTCCTCCGTGGCGCCCAGGTTCAGGACGAACTTGGACGCATTGAGCAGCTTGATGGCCAGGCGCCGGCCGATCTTCATCTGGGCGATCTCGTAGGCTGTGTCCGCACCGAGCTTGGCCGAAGCGGCCCAGTACCGGACAGCGTCCGAGCCGTATTCCTCCAGCACGTCGGTGGGTACCACCACGTTGCCCTTGGACTTGGACATCTTCTTGCGGTCCGGGTCCAGGATCCAACCGGAGATGGCGGCGTGCTTCCACGGCGCGCTGTTTTCCAGGGCGTCCGCGCGCACCACGGAGGAGAACAGCCAGGTCCGGATGATGTCGTGGCCCTGAGGCCGGACGTCAAAGGGGAAGACCTTGGCGAAGAGGTCTTCGTCGCGCTTCCAGCCGCCCACGATCTTTGGAGTCAGGGAGGACGTGGCCCAGGTGTCCAGGATGTCCGCGTCACCGGTGAAGCCGCCGGGAACATCGCGCTGGCTTTCGTCGAAGCCGGGAGCGGCGTCCGCTGCCGGGTCCACCGGCAGCTGCCCGTCGGAGGGCACGATGGGGGAGTCGTAGTCCGGGTTGCCGTCGGCGTCCAGGGGGTACCAGACGGGGATGGGCACGCCGAAGAAGCGCTGGCGGGAAACCAGCCAGTCACCGTTCAGGCCGGAAATCCAGTTCTCGTAGCGGGAACGCATGAAGGCAGGATGGAAGTCGATCTCCCGGCCCCGTGCGATGAGCCGCTCCCTGCGGTCCTCGTCGCGTCCACCGTTGCGGATGTACCACTGCCGGGACGTGACCACTTCCAGGGGCTTGTCGCCCTTTTCGTAGAAGTTCACGGGATGCATGATCTTCTTGGGCTCGCCCTCAAGCAGGTCTGCGGCGGTGAGGAGCTTCACCACTTCTTCCTTGGCGCTGAAGACTGTCTTGCCGGCAATCGCGGCGAAGGCCTCGCGGCCGGCATCGGTGGTGATCCACTCGGGAGCCTCGCTGACGATCCGGCCGTCCCGGCCAACGATGGCGCGGGTGGGCAGCTGCAGTTCGCGCCACCAGGTGACGTCGGTCAGGTCACCGAACGTACACACCATGGCGATGCCGGAGCCCTTGTCCGCCTTGGCGAGCGGGTGCGCCTTCACCTCAACCTCGACGCCGAAGACGGGCGACGTGACCTTCTTGCCGAACAGCGGCTGGTACCGTTCGTCGTCGGGATTTGCCACCAGTGCGGCGCAGGCAGCCAGCAGTTCGGGACGGGTGGTCTCAATGTGGATCTTCTGTCCGTCCTCGGTGAAGAACGGGTAGCGGTAGTAGGCTCCGGGGACCTCGCGGTCTTCGAGTTCGGCCTGGGCCACTGCGGTACGGAAGGTTACGTCCCAAAGGGTGGGTGCCTCGGCCATGTAGGCGTCGCCCGCCGCCAGGTTGGCCAGGAACGCGCGCTGCGAGACCGCCCGCGAGTTGTCGTCGATGGTCCGGTATGTCAGCTCCCAGTCGACGGACAGGCCCAGTGTCTGGAAGAGGTTTTCGAAGACCTTCTCGTCCTCAACCGCCAGCTCTTCGCAGAGCTCGATGAAGTTCCTTCGGGAGACGACGTCGAAGTCCCGCTGGTTCTTCGCCGGCTGCGCCGGCGGCCGGTAGTCAGGGTTGTACGGGATGGAGGGGTCGCAGCGGACGCCGTAGAAGTTCTGGACCCGGCGCTCGGTGGGCAGGCCGTTGTCGTCCCAGCCCATCGGGTAAAAGACGTTCTTTCCGGTCATGCGCTGGTAGCGCGCCAGCACGTCAGTCTGCGTGTAGGAGAACATGTGCCCCACGTGCAGTGAACCGGAAGCGGTGGGCGGGGGAGTGTCAATCGAATAGACCTGGTCCCGGGTGGTCTCCCGATTGAACTTGTAGGTCCCCTCGGCCAGCCAGCGCTGCGTGAGCGCAGCTTCGAGGCCCTCGAGGGCCGGCTTGTCCGGAACGTTGATGGGGGTGGTGGTGGGCGTGTCTGTACCCTGTTTGTCTTCAGCCATCTGCCAATTGTTTCATGTCCCGCCGCTTCCGCCCGCCCTGCGTCCATGAGGCACCCCGTGAGCTGCGGTTCATCCGCCGACTCATCGGGAGGCGCCCGTTCGGCAGCCCCGGTTAGGGTGGTGCCATGACTGACATTTCGCAGAAAAAAGCAGCATTGGTGACCGGCGCAAGCAGCGGAATCGGAGAGGCCACCGTCCGTGCCCTCGCGGCGGAGGGTTGGACCGTGTTTGCGGTCGCCCGCCGCGCGGATCGCCTCGCCGCCCTGGCGCAGGAGACCGGCGCCGTCGCAGTCCCCGCCGACATTTCCGAGGACGACGACGTGTCCCGGCTTGTGGCGGAGGTGGCCGAAGCGGGCGGCATCGACACGCTGATCAACATCGCCGGCGGTGCCAGGGGCGCCGACACCATCGCAGCAGCCGACACGGAGGACTGGGAGTGGATGTACCGGGTCAACGTGCTGGGCACCATGAAGCTCACCCGGGCGTTCCTGCCGATGCTGCGCGCCTCCGGCGAAGGGACGGTGCTCAACCTGACCTCCACGGCGGGGCTGGCAGCCTATGAGGGCGGCGGCGGGTACAACGCGGCGAAATTCGCCCAGCACGCCCTGACCGTGGCCCTTCGGCTGGAGGAAGCCGAGCACAACGTCCGGGTCATCGAGGTGGCACCGGGGCTGGTCCAGACGGAGGAGTTCGCTTTGAACCGGCTCGGTGACCGGCAGGCCGCGGACAAGGTCTACCAAGGGGTGGAGAAGCCGCTCACTGCAGGTGACGTGGCCGGAGTGGTGCGGTACGCAGTGAGCGTTCCGCACCACGTCAACCTCGACCAGATTGTGGTCCGCCCGGTGGCGCAGGCAGCAAACTACAAACTGATCCGGAAGGGGGCCTGACGCCTGGTCAAAACGCCCGGTAGGCGTATTCCATCGTGTACCCGGTGTTCTGGACACGGACGTTCTGTCCGAACCACCAGGCATCGCGGCAGCGCGTGCTGTAGGCGGGCACCCAGTTCTGTTCGGGATTGGCGAAGCTGGCGTACAGCGTAAAGCTGCCCCAGTTGGCGCCGTAGTTGGTCACGCAGATCCTGGATGCTCCCCAGAGGTTCGTGCTGACGAACGTGGAGGCGCCCGGTGCCAGCAGGCCGTCCGCCTGTGCTGCTGCGACTCCGGCGCCCGACAGGGCTGTGGCGACCGCCGCCGTGGCCACTGTCTTCCGGATGACGCGGCGCCTCTTCCGTGCAGGCGGGGCGATGAATTCTGGGTTGGCGGCTGCTGTGCTGTTCATGACTGCTCCTTAGGGCTCCCGGGGGCCTCCGGTTGAGGCCCCTTCGATGCCTCAACATTGCGCTTTCCGGAAGCAGGGATCGTCGGGCTCCTGCCTTATTTGTGCAGTACCTCTTGAGGGGTATGGCCCCGGAAATCCCTATGGCCGGGGACAGACCCGGTCAGACCGGGCCTGTCCCCGCAGGTGCCTTCCGATTACGGCCCAAGTCGGGGCCGCACCAGGCCGCTTTCATAGGCGAAGGCCACGGCCTGGGCGCGGTCCCGCAGCCCGAGCTTGGCGAAGATGCGCCCCACATGGGTTTTGACGGTCCCCTCGCTGAGGAACAGCGCGGCGGCAATTTCGGTATTGCTCAGGCCAGTGGCGATGATGGCCAGGATTTCCCGCTCGCGCCGGGTAAGCCGGGACAGCTCCGCAGGGGCCGGAAGGACATCCGGTGTCCTGCCGGCGAACTGCGTTATCAGCATTCGGGTGACGGCGGGATCAAGCCAGCCGTCACCCCGGGCCAGGGACCGGACCGCCTCCGCAAGGCTGCCTGGCGCTGCGCTCTTGAGCAGGAATCCGGAGGCGCCCGCCCGCAGCGCCGCGTACAACTTCTCGTCCCCGTCAAAGGTGGTCAGCACCAGCACTGGCAGGGCGTTGTTTCCCGGTACGAAACCGTCCGATGCCAGTTCCCGCGTCGCCGCAACGCCGTCGAGCACCGGCATGCGCAGGTCCATGACCACGACGTCCGCGATGCCGCACCGGGCGGCAGCCACACCCTCGCGGCCGTTTCCTGCCTCGGCCGTCACCACAATGCCGGGCTCGGCTCCCAGAAGCATCGCAAGGCCGCCGCGGACCAGGGGTTCGTCGTCCACGAGCAGGACGCGGATCTGCCGCTGGTCCTCAGCGTCCACCGTGAACCGCCGGGGTCCCGCGTCGCGAAGGGGCGCCGGCGGGAAATCCCGCCTGGACCACGAACTCGTCGCCGCGCCTGCCAGTCTTTACCCAGCCGTCCGCTGCCTTTGCCCGTTCAGCCATCCCGACCAGCCCGTGACCGCTCGACAGCGGGTGGTGCAATGCCCCCGGAAGGCACCGGTTGCGGACTTCCAGCTGCACGCCGGAGGCCTGCCAGTGGAGCGATACGGTAGCGCGATGCCCTGCCGCCGAATATCTTGACGCATTCGTGAGGGCTTCCTGGACCACCCTGTAGGCGGACAGGTCAACGCCCGGCTCCAGGAGGACGGGCGCCCCGGTCACCTGTAGCTCCACGGCCAGTCCAGCCCGCTCCGATTCCTTGACCAATTCTTCCAGCTTGGAGATGCTCGGCAGGTCCCGGGCATCGGGTCCGCCGCCCTGCCCCCAGGAATCCGCGGAGGCGGCCGGAGCGCCATCGTAGAGCAGCCCGAGCATCCTTCGCAGTTCGACCACAGCCTGCTGCCCCAGCAACGAAACATTCTCGAGCGCCTCGGCGGCCTGCCGGGGGTTTGCCTGCATGATGCGTGCGGCGCCGGCGGTCTGTAGCACCATGAGGCTCACGGCATGAGCCACTACATCGTGCAGTTCGCGGGCGATGCGGGAGCGTTCGTCACGGATGGCACGTTCAGCGGCATAACGGGCCGCCCGGCGTCGTTGTTTAACACTCCAGGCCACCCACCGGCCCAGCCCGAAGACGGCCAGCGTAATGACGGCGCCGCCCACGGCGCCTACCGTTGCCACGTCCCACTCCTGTCCGGCGCCGGACCTGCCAACCTCCACCAGGACGTTCAGGAGAATCAGTCCGCACGCCGCCGCGGCCGCCGCCGCTGCCTGGATCCGCGGGCACAGCAGGGCCACGGTGTAGAGAGCCAGCCAGACGCCGAACAGCGGCACGAAACCGGGCACAAGCAGGCTCAATGCTGCGCTGCCCGCAGCCGTGACGGTGAAAACCGCCACCGGACGTTTCCGGCGGAACGGCAACGGCGCGTAGAGGAGCAGCACCAGCCAGGGCACCAGCCAGGCGCCGCCCGGAAAAGGTGCCGCTACTTTGTCCCATGACAGCAACAGCTCCAGCGCGAAGCACAGGAGAAGGGCCGCAAAATCACCGGCCTCCTTCCAGTTGCGGCGGGCGGAGCCTGTGATAGGAGGCATCAGCAGCCGCCGAAGATGAAGCACCACCACATTCGGAATTCCCCTTCCCCGGAGTCCGGGGAAGGCTGGACCAGGTTCTGGCGCAGCTCCTGTTCGCGTGCAGCTACCGGTCCCAGGACCGCAGCGGCATCCCAGGCGGGCGGAACTTGCATAGCATCGGGGCCCGCCTCTTCGGCAGGATCCTGCGGGCCGAGCGTCTCCGCGTAAGGGGCAGGGAAGGCGGAAAACTGGGCAAGCCAAATCAACGCGCCGCGTTCGGTGCCCTCGACAGTCGGCGGGATGAGTTCAATCCGCCTCGGTTTAATCCGTTCGATAGCTCCGGCATCCAGCGGTATGTCCTCCGGTGCAGCCAGCAGGACCTCAAAGCGGGCCAAGGGATCGCGGGCCCAGGCGGTGCTGCCCCGCACGGCCACCAGTTGCGGGGACAACAATTCACCCCAGGCAAGATGGCCGTTGACCGCATCTTCGCGACGGGCATCTTGGATGGAAACAATCAACCCGACCGGACCCGCATCCGTCATCTTGTTCTCGCCGCTCATGGTGCCCTCCCAGTGGACCGTGATAACTGAAGTATTTCCCTTGCCGAGCCCCGCGTCCAGAGTCCACCGGGAAGCGCCCCGGCCGGGAACCAGAAGGTGTTTCGACATCCGCAGTCCCGGGACCCTAAACTGGAACGAGCAGCGTCGACCCGGCAATCACCGGTGAGCTTCCGGAAGAACACGCCTACTGCCGTTACGGGGTACGCGCCAGTAGAACCGGACGGGTAAGCCCGTCACAGCAGTCAATGAGCGGCCGTCGCGGCGCCAGTTCCCTTCGGGGAACACGCAGCGACGGTAAGTGAGGTGGTACCGCGGTGAGCGTGGGGTCCGGCGGACAACACGGCAAGCCGTCCTCGCATCCTGAACGGAACAGCACGGCGCAGGCCGGCAGTTCGCCAAGCTCAACCCAGGATGTCGACATGACGTATTACCCCAAGGCCTCAGCCTCCACTTCTGCCAGCGCGTCGTCCAGCGGCGGTGCCGCTGTTTCCGCCTCCGTGAAGTTTCCGGAGATCGAAGAGCGCATCCTGAAGTACTGGGACCAGGACGGCACCTTCCAGGCCAGCATCGACCAGCGCAGCGCGGACGCCCCGGGCGGCGAGCCCGGCAGCAACGAGTTCGTCTTCTACGACGGCCCGCCCTTCGCCAACGGCCTGCCGCACTACGGGCACCTGCTGACCGGCTACGCCAAGGACCTGGTGGGCCGCTACCAGACCCAGCGCGGCAAGCGCGTGGAGCGCCGTTTCGGCTGGGACACCCACGGCCTGCCCGCCGAGCTTGAGGCCATGAAGCAGTTGGGCATGACGGACAAGACCCAGATCGAAGCCATGGGCATCGACAAGTTCAATGACGCCTGCCGCGCCTCCGTGATGAAGTACGCCGACGAGTGGCGCAATTACGTCACCCGCCAGGCACGCTGGGTGGACTTCGACAACGACTACAAGACCCTCAACGTGGAGTACATGGAGTCCGTCCTCTGGGCCTTCAAGCAGCTGCACGAAAAGGGCCTGACCTACAACGGCTACCGGGTTCTTCCGTACTGCTGGAAGGACGAGACACCGCTGTCCAACCATGAGCTGCGGATGGACGACGACGTCTACAAGAACCGGCAGGACCAGACGGTCACGGTGACCTTCCCCATCACCGCGGGGGATTCGGAGCTGTCCCGGCAGCTTGCCGGCGTCCAGGCCCTCGCCTGGACCACCACGCCCTGGACGCTGCCCACCAACGCGGCGCTCGCCGTCGGCCCTTCCATCACCTACGCTGTGCTGCCTGCCGGCCCGAACGGCATCAAGGCTGCCTCCGCGGAGGCGCCCGTCACGGGAAGCTTCCTGTTGGCGGCCGACCTGGTGGGCAACTACGCCAAGGACCTGGGCTATGAGGATTTCGAGGCCGCCCAGGCCGCAGTGGTTTCCACCCACACCGGCACGGAACTCGAAGGGCTTGCGTACCAGCCGCTGTGGCAGGACTTCGCAGACAACGAAAAGTACGGCATGGAGAACGCCTGGCGGATCCTGGTTGCCGACTACGTCACCACCAGTGACGGCACCGGCATCGTCCACCAGTCGCCTGCCTACGGCGAGGATGACCAGAAGGTGTGCGAGGAAGCCGGCATTCCGGTGATCCTTTCCGTGGACGAAGGCGCCAGGTTCCTGCCGCTGTTCAAGCACGGGGACCTGCACGACATCGCGGGCCTGCAGGTGTTCGAGGCCAACAAGCCCATCACGCAGGTGCTGCGTGCCCAGGGCCGGCTGGTCAAGCAGGCCAGCTACGAGCACAGCTACCCGCACTGCTGGCGCTGCCGCAACCCGCTGATCTACCGTGCGGTGTCCTCCTGGTACGTGGAAGTCACCAAGTTCAAGGACCGCATGTCCGAGCTGAACCAGGAGATCAACTGGATCCCGGGCAACGTCAAGGACGGCCAGTTCGGCAAGTGGCTGGAGAACGCCCGCGACTGGTCCATCAGCCGCAACCGCTACTGGGGCAGCCCCATCCCCGTGTGGCAGTCCACCGATCCCGAATACCCCCGCACGGACGTTTACGGCTCGCTCGCCGAGATCGAGGCGGACTTCGGCCGCCTGCCGCTGAACAAAGACGGCCAGGTGGACCTGCACCGCCCGTTCATCGACGAACTGACCAGGCCCAACCCGGACGATCCCCGAACTCCCGAAGAGGGCCAGTCCGTCATGCGCCGCGTGGAGGACGTCCTGGACGTCTGGTTCGACTCCGGCTCCATGCCCTACGGCCAGGTGCACTACCCGTTCCAGAACGAGGCCTGGTTCGACACCCACAACCCCGCCGACTTCATCGTGGAGTACATCGGCCAGACCCGCGGCTGGTTCTACATGCTGCACATCCTCTCCACGGCACTGTTCGACCGGCCGGCCTTCCGCAACGTCATCAGCCACGGCATCGTGCTGGGCTCTGACGGGCAGAAGATGTCCAAGAGCCTGCGCAACTACCCGGACGTGTCGGAGGTCCTGGACCGCGACGGCTCCGACGCCATGCGCTGGTTCCTGATGTCCAGCCCCATCCTCCGCGGCGGCAACCTCGTGGTCACCGAGCAGGGAATCCGCGACGGCGTCCGCCAGGTCATCCTGCCGCTGTGGAACGTGTACAGCTTCTTCACGCTCTACACCAACGCGGCCAATGGCGGGGCGGGCTACGACGCGAAGCTGCGCTATGACGGCTACGCCGACACACTGGACCAGTACCTGCTCGCCAACACCGGCGAGCTGGTCCGCAATATGACCGCCCAGCTGGACAGCTATGACATCTCCGGCGCCTGCGACGAACTGCGCAGTTACCTGGACATGCTCACCAACTGGTACGTCCGCCGGAGCCGGCAGCGGTTCTTCGACGAGAGCGTCGACGCCTTCGACGCTCTCTACACCGCGCTGGAAACCGTCGCCCGCGTAGCCGCATCCCTGCTGCCGCTGGTTTCCGAGGAGATCTGGCGCGGGCTCACGGGCGGGCGCTCCGTGCACCTGGCCGACTGGCCGGACGCCGGGCTGTTCCCGGCCAACCCGGGGCTGGTCGAGGCGATGGACCGCGTACAGCAGATCTGCTCCACCGGGTCCTCCCTGCGCAAGGCCGCGAACCTGCGCGTGCGCCTCCCGCTGCAGGAACTTACGGTCGTGGCACCCGGTGCAGACGCGCTGGGAGGCTTTGCCGCCGTCGTCGCCGATGAACTGAACCTGCGCTCGGTCCGCCTGCTCGACGCCGAGGCCGCCTCCCCGGAGGAGTTCGGCATCGAGCAGAAGCTCGTGGTCAACGCACGGGCTGCCGGCCCGCGCCTGGGCAAGAACGTCCAGCAGGCCATCAAGGGCTCCAAGTCCGGTGACTGGTCCGTCAGCGACGCCGGGGTGGTCACCGCCGGCGGCCTCGAGCTCGAGCCGCAGGAATACGTCCTGGAAACCGTCGTGGCTGAAGCCGCAGAGGGTGCCGGGTCACGTGCAGCCGCTGTCCTTCCCGGGGGCGGCTTTGTGGTCCTGAACACCGAGGTCACCCCGGAACTGGAAGCAGAGGGACTGGCCCGGGACATGATCCGCGCCATCCAGCAGGCCCGCAAGGACGCCGGGCTGAACGTCAGCGACCGGATCCGGACCACCGTGGCTGCCCGGCAGAACGTCGTGGACGCCCTGCTCGCCAACGCCGACCTGGTCAAGGGTGAGACCCTCACCGTTGACCTGGCGGCAGAACCTTCGGACGCCGCCGAGCCGGCCGTCGCCGTCGAAAAAGTAGAGGCCTGATCCATGACTGACGAATTTTCCGTAGAGAGCGTCTACGCCGAACTGCTGGGCAGGGCGCCGGAAAACAAGATGGAGCCGCGCCTCGCGCCCCTGTTCCGCGCCATGGACGTGCTGGGGGAGCCCAACAAGGCGTTCCCGATCATCCACGTGACCGGCACCAACGGCAAGACCTCCACCGCCCGCATGATCGAATCGGTGCTGAGGGCCCATGGCCTCAGCACCGGACGGTACACCAGCCCGCACCTGTCCAAGGTCACTGAGCGGATCAGCATCGACGGCCACCCGGTTTCCGACGAGACGTTCGTCCGGATCTGGGACGAAATCCGTCCCTACCTGGAGATGGTGGACTCCGAGCTTGAAGCCGAGGGCCAGCCCCGGCTCACCTACTTCGAATGCCTCACCATCCTGGGCTTCGCAATCTTCGCGGACCAGCCGGTCAACGTGGCCGTCATCGAGGTTGGCCTGGGCGGGATCACCGATGCCACCAACGTGGGCGACGGACAGGTCTCCGTCATCACGCCCATTTCCCTTGACCACACGGACCTCCTGGGCGACACCACGGAGGACATCGCCCACGAGAAGGCGGGAATCATCAAGCCGGGCGGCTACCTCATCAGCGCCGCGCAGCCCCTGGACGCGGCGCAGGTCCTGCTGGAGAAGGCAAAGGACGTGGGCGTGCCGTTCCGCTTCGAAGGCGTGGAATTCGGCGTTGAGTCCCGGACCGTGGCGGTGGGCGGGCAGATGGTGAGCATCCAGGGCATCGCCGGCCGGTACCCGGAACTCCTGGTCCCGCTGCACGGCGCACACCAGGCGCAGAACGCCGCGGTGGCCGTGGCCGCGATCGAGGCATTCTTCGGGGGCGAAAAGGAACTCGACTTCGACGTGCTGCAGGAAGGCTTCGCCAACGTGACGTCGCCGGGCCGGCTTGAAGTAGTCCGGACCGCGCCCACCATCATTGTGGATGCAGCCCATAACCCGGATGGCATCAAGGCGTCGGCTGCCGCCCTGCAGGAAGCCTTCAACTTCACCAGGCTGGTTCCGGTAGTGGGGGTGCTGAAGGAAAAGGACGCCGAGGAGATCCTCCGGCAGCTCAAGGAGTCGCTGGGCGGGATCGCGGAGGAATTCTGCTTCACCCAGTCGAACTCCCCGCGGGCAGTCCCTGCCGCGGAACTGGCCGAACTCGCGGTTGAGCTTGGCTTCGGCGAGGACAACGTGCACATCGCGGAGAAGCTCGACGACGCCCTTGAGTGGGCAGTGGAACGCGCCGAAGCCAACGACGACCTGTCCGGGGGAGTCCTGGTGACAGGCTCCATCACCCTCGTTGCCGAGGCCCGGATCCTGCTCGGAAAGACGGAGGCCTGAGTGCCCAAGCTGACCAAAGCCCAGCGTGAGTGGCGCCCGGGCATGCCCAGGAAGCGCCGCTCCACCAAGGTGATGTTCGCATCCACCGTGCTGCTGCTGGAAGCCTTCGTCATGTTCTTCGCCACCCTGGCAGTGTTCGGACTTCGCCGCGGGGAGTTCCCGCCGGCCCTCATCCTCGGTGTGGGGATCGGGCTCAGTGTCGTGATGATCGTGGCCTGCGCGTTCCTCACCAGGCCCTGGGGCATCGGGCTGGGCTGGATCCTGCAGCTCGTCCTGGTCCTGACCGGCATCTTCGAGCCCGCCATGTTCCTGGTCGGCGCCCTGTTCGCAGCGGCCTGGTGGTACGGCATCCGCACCGGAATCCGGCTGGACCGCGAGGCCGGGGAGCGCGCCCGCGCGCAGGCGGAGTGGGAGGCGGCGCACCCGGACCAGGCGGCTGGACCGGGGCAGCAGCCGCAGTCCCCGTAGGCAAAGTCCCCGTAGACTTGTCCCCGAAACCCATCCCAACGCATTGGAGCAGTCGTGACCACTGAGCGCACCCTCGTCCTGATCAAGCCCGACGGCGTCGCCCGCAACCTCACCGGCGCCATCCTGGCCCGGATCGAAGCCAAGGGCTACACACTGGCCGAACTCAAGAAGGTCGACGCCTCGCGCGAACTCCTGGAGCAGCACTATGAGGAGCACGTCGGCAAGCCCTTCTACGAGCCCCTCGTGGAATTCATGCTCAGCGGCCCCGTTGTTGCGGCGATCTTCGAGGGCCACCGGGTCATCGAGGGATTCCGTTCCCTTGCCGGCACCACCGATCCCACCACGGCGGCCCCCGGCACCATCCGCGGCGACTTCGGCCGTGACTGGGGCCTGAAGGTCCAGCAGAACCTGGTGCACGGCTCCGACTCCACCGATTCCGCGGAGCGCGAGATCAAGATCTGGTTCCAGGGCTGACCGCCCGGGGACAGCAAAAAGCCCCTGGTTCTTCGGAACCAGGGGCTTTTCCCGTCCGCAGGCCTAGAAGCCTGACGTGCCGGCGAAAACCTGGATAAAGGCGAAGAAGATGGTGGCGATAACGGCCACGTAGAGCAGTGCGGTGATGATCCAGCCGGAGTCGCCCAGGATGCGGGCGGCCTTGGCAGGTCCCGGGATCACGCCCGCGCTGATGTTCCGGATGGTCACCCACACGAAGAGCGGAATCATTGCCGCCCACACAATCATGCAGAACGGGCACAGGATGTGGATGACGTACAGCGCCTGCGACCATAGCCACACCACAAACGCGAAGCCCAGCGTGACGCCGGCCTGCAGGCCAAGCCAGTACCACCGGGCAAAGTTGGCGCCGGCCAGCAGCGCCATTCCCATCGTGATGGTGATGGCGAACGCCACGATGCCGATGAACATGTTGGGGAAGCCGAACAGCGAGCTTTGCCACGTCTGCATCACCTGGCCGCAGGAGATCCAAGGGTTCACATCGCACACCGTGGTGTGGTTAGGGTCCTTGAGGACCTCCAGCTTCTCCAGGACCAGTGCTCCGGACGCGAGCCAGCCAACCACCCCGGTGACCACCAGCAGCCAGCCGAGGGGTCGGTTGCGGGTCATGGGCGGGCGGGCTCCAGCCGCACTGGTGTCCGGGTCAAGAGTCCGTTCCGGCGCGTGGGTGCCGCTGACGGGGGAAATGCTGGGCATTGGCAAGGCGTCCTTTTCATCGGGTGCTCCTTGCCCGATTGTAACGCCGGCGGCTGGAAAGACCCTTCAGGGAGGGAACAGGCAGCGCCTCTTCCGCCGTGGAATAGTCCGGGTATGAGAGAATGAACGTGGCTGGAACCCGATCCACATTCGGATTCCGGTCCGGTGGCTTGTTCGCAAGACCGCCAATGATGAGCAGCGCAGGCTTTGGATCTGTCAATCCGGCCTCCCGCAACTCCATTGGGCGGCACCTGGTTGTGACACGTGGAACAACGGGTTTTTGAACATCCTGCCGGCCCCCACGGGCTGCCGCACCCCACTGCCGGTGCGAACCTGGGGGTATCCACTTGACTTCTGTCAACGCCTGCGGGTTTTGACAATATGTGCCCCAATGGGTGCCGGATGTGGCGGTACGTCAGGGGCAGGAGTGTTGCCACATATGGATAATGAACAAGTTTCAGCCGTTAATGATGAAGCCGCGGCCACGGGTGCCGAGGCCGAGCCGAAGAAGGCCACGAGGACCAGGCGGAAAGCCGCTCCCAAGGCCAGTGACGCCCTGATCGCCGAAACAGACGTTGCGGCAGGCACCGCGGTCGCAGATTCCGTGCAGGCAGGGGCCAGCGCCGCCGAATCCGGCGCGAACGCAGTAAACACAGTGCCGGTTACCGACGCCGCTGAGGCGAAGGCACCCGTCCGCCGGAGCCGCTCCAGGAAGAAGGTTGACCCGGCTGAGCCGCTTCCGGCCTTCGCCGAGGAGGCAGCCGCCCCTGCCGCTGCCGGCGACGCGGCCGGCGCGCCTTCTGAAGCCGCCGCGGAGGACGCAAAACCCGTCCGACGCCGGCGGGTTGCCACCCGCAAGACCTCCGCCCCTGCGGTGGAGGCTGCGGCTGCGCAGGCAGAGAGTGCGCCCGCCGAAGCCGCACCCGCCGAAGCCGCACCTGCCGCGGAAGCAGCAGCCGTCGCTGACCCGGCAG
This sequence comes from Pseudarthrobacter sp. CC4, assembly GCF_048957775.1. NCBI lineage: Bacteria > Bacillati > Actinomycetota > Actinomycetes > Micrococcales > Micrococcaceae > Pseudarthrobacter > Pseudarthrobacter sp. CC4. Next base: position 63,117 of record NZ_JARCCZ010000020.1, read on the forward strand.
TCGCCGCAGCTGAAGCCGAAGCGGCCGCACCGGAACCTGCGGTCCTGCCTTCCGCAGCCGGGCAGGACAACGGCACTCGCGTGCAGGGCCCGCCCGCCGCCGAGGCAGCGGCCCAGGGCGATGCTGCCGCGGAACCCGTAGCCGCCCCTGCCGCTTCCACCGCCCCGGCAAGCCCTTTCGGCTCCCTCTTTTTGGAGCCAGGTTCCGCCACTTCCGTCCTGTTCCAGGCCCCGGATCTCAGCGCTGTTGTCCGGCCCGCGCCGGCCGCCACGGAAGAAGCTGAAGAAGAGGACACCGAGGACGACTCGGACGATGCCGGTAACCGCAGGAGGCGCCGTGGCCGCGGCCGCCGCGGCCGCAGCAGGACTGGCGAGCGTGACGGCGAAGACGCCGAAGGCTCCGATGCCGAGACCGATGCTGCCGATGACGCCGACGAGGAAGCCGCCGGGCAGGCCGACGAAGGCGTGACGTCCCGCCGTCGGCGCCGCCGCCGCCGTGGCGACCAGGACCTTGAACTGACGGGCGGGGGAGACGACGATCCACCCAACACGGTGACCCGCGTCCGCGCCCCGCGCCCCGTGGGAGAACCCGCGGTCAGCAACCGGGTCACCAGCGTCAAGGGCTCCACCCGCCTGGAGGCCAAGAAGCAGCGCCGCCGCGAATCGCGCGACACGGGCCGCCGCCGCACCGTCATCACCGAAGCCGAGTTCCTGGCCCGCCGGGAGTCCGTGGACCGCCAGATGATCGTGCGCCAGCGCGATGACAGAATCCAGATTGCCGTCCTTGAAGACGGCGTCCTGGCCGAGCACTTTGTCTCCAAGACCCAGCAGGATTCCCTGATCGGCAACGTCTACCTGGGCAAGGTCCAGAACGTGCTGCCGTCCATGGAAGCAGCCTTCGTGGACATCGGACGCGGCCGCAACGCCGTCCTGTACGCTGGCGAAGTCAACTGGGAGGCCGTGAACCTCGAGGGCAAGCAGCGCCGCATTGAAAACGCGCTCAAGTCCGGCGACACCGTCCTGGTGCAGGTCACCAAGGACCCCGTGGGCCATAAGGGCGCGCGCCTGACCAGCCAGATCTCACTGCCGGGCCGCTACCTGGTCTTCGTTCCCGGCGGTTCCATGACCGGCATCTCCCGCAAGCTGCCCGACGTCGAACGCAACCGCCTCAAGCGGATCCTCAAGGACCGCCTCCCCGAGCAGGCCGGCGTTATTGTCCGGACCGCTGCGGAAGGCGCCTCCGAGGAAGAGCTGACCCACGACATCAACCGGCTGCGGGCCCAGTGGGAAGGCATCGAAAGCCAGTCGAATTCCACCAAGATCCTTGCTCCGGAACTGCTGTACGGCGAACCGGACCTGACCATCAAGGTGGTCCGCGACGTCTTCAACGAGGACTTCTCCAAGCTGATCGTCTCCGGCGAGGAAGCCTGGGACACCATTGAGGCCTACGTCACCTACGTTGCTCCCGATCTGGTGGGGCGCCTCGAGAAGTGGACCAAGGACCAGGACATCTTCAGCGCATGGCGGATCGACGAACAGATCCACAAGGCACTGGAGCGGAAGGTCTTCCTGCCCTCCGGCGGCTCGCTGGTGATCGACCGCACCGAGGCCATGACTGTTGTGGATGTCAACACCGGCAAATTCACCGGCAGCGGCGGCAACCTTGAAGAGACGGTCACCAAGAACAACCTGGAAGCTGCGGAGGAAGTGGTACGCCAGCTCCGCCTGCGCGATATCGGCGGCATTATCGTCATCGACTTCATCGACATGGTCCTGGAATCGAACCGCGACCTCGTCCTCCGTCGGATGGTGGAGTGCCTGGGACGCGACCGCACCAAGCACCAGGTTGCCGAAGTCACGTCCCTTGGCCTGGTGCAGATGACCCGCAAGCGGATGGGCACCGGGCTGCTTGAAGTGTTTGGCGAGCAGTGCGAGGCCTGCGCCGGCCGCGGTGTGGTGACCCACGATGACCCCGTGGAGCACCGCCGGGCCAATATCGTGGCGGCCGAACACCACGTTCAGCGCTCGGACGCCCGCCCGGACGTCCGGAATGAAAGCCACCGCGCTGAGGCCCAGCGCGGGGACAGCAGCCAGCCCGGCGTCCGTCCTGACCGGAAGCGCCGCCGTGGCCGCGGCGGCCAGCAGGTGGACGCTGCTCCTGCAGCCGCCCTCCACGTGCACACGGTCCACCCCGACCCCACGGACGCCGAGCGGCACGCGAAGGCCGAAGCCACCAGGCTTGCCCTTGCCAATATTGCTGCGGCAGCACACGCCGCCCACCTGCACGACGATGAGGTAGCCGCGGCCCGGCAGGCTCCGCAGGTCCAGCCGGCGGAACCTGAGAAGCACGACGGCGACGCCTCCCGGCCTGCCGCCGTCCTCACCTTTGGCGGGGAGAAGGTTGCCCTGCCGTTCGTGGAGCACGCGGAGGAGCAGCAGCCGAAGCCGGCCCTGACGCTGGACCGGCTCGCCGAAGCCTTCGCCCACCTCGGTGAGCCTGCCCCTGCCGCGGAAGCCGCAGCCGGTCAGCCCGAACGGCGGGCGCCGGTAAAGGAGCAGCGGGAACCGGAGCAGGTCCGAGCACCGCAGCACGTCCAGGCACCGCAGGCGGAGTCGCCGCAGGTCCGGCCTGAGCCGCTGCAGGCTGCCCATGCGCTGCGCGAAAAGGACTATTCCGACCACACCCTGGAACAGTCCCGCCCGCGCCGGGCGCGCCGCAACCGCAGCGCCAGCCGCGCCCAGGGTGCGGCCAACGAGACCTCCGTCGAGCAGCACGAGAATGTCCCCGCCGCGGCGGCAGGGCATTCACACTCTGCAAAGGCGCCGGAAGCTGACCAGGCAGGTGCCCCTGCGCCAGGCAACGCCAAGCCTGCCGCGGAGCCCATCATCCTGGGTGTCGGGGTTCCCGCTTCGGAACTCTAGGCCACCGCACGCGACACGCTGGATGCCCGGCCGCCCACCACGTGTGGACGGCCGGGCATCCGGCATTTAAGGCCGCACCAGTCGCACTGCGTCACCTTCGCCCTGCGTACCGCAAAAAAGCTAGGCTGGTGAACCGACACGGGGTGCCGCGCACAGAGCCGGCTGAGATCCACACCCGTTGAACCTGTCCGGCTAGCACCGGCGAAGGGATGTCTCTTGTCTTCAACTCTCGAATTGCCCGCTGCCACCCCTCAGGGCGCCCCTGCCCCTGCAGCACAGTCCGGCCAGCGGCGGCACGTGCCCCGGGTCCTCTCGATCGCGGGCTCGGATCCGTCCGGCGGAGCCGGCGTCCAGGCGGACCTGAAAAGCATCGCGGCCCACGGCGGCTACGGAATGGCCGCCATCACTGCCCTCACCGCACAGAACACCCGCGGCGTACGCGGCGTCCACGTACCCCCTGCTGCCTTCCTCACCCGGCAACTTGACGCGCTCAGTGAGGACATCAGCATCGACGCCGTGAAAATCGGGATGCTGGGTGATGTCGCGGTGATCGAAGCTGTCCGGGCGTGGCTCGAAAAAGTCCGTCCCGGCGTCGTGGTTTTGGACCCTGTCATGGTGGCCACCAGCGGTGACCGGCTCCTGCAGGAATCCGCCGAAGCCGCACTTCGTGAGCTGCTGCCGCTGGCGCACCTCATCACGCCCAACCTGGCTGAACTTGCCATGCTGGTGGGCGGGAACGTGCAGGAGAGCTGGGAAGGCGCCCTGGAACAGGGCCGCGAGCTCTCTTCCGCCACCGGGGCGACGGTGCTTGTGAAGGGCGGACACCTGGCCGGGGACGAATGCCCCGACGCCCTTGTCAACACTGCAGGCACGCTTGGCCAGGACGTGGTGGTGGTCCCGGGCAGGCGGGTGGCAACGCTGAACAGCCACGGCACCGGTTGTTCACTGTCATCAGCCATGGCCACAGTCCAGGTGCGGCTGGGGGACTGGGAGGCAGCCCTCCGGGAGGTCAAGCCCTGGCTGTCCGGCGCGCTGGAGGCCTCGGAGTCGCTGCAGGTGGGTACGGGCAACGGACCAGTCCACCACTTCCACCACCTTCAGCCGGAGCCTGCTGAAGGCAGCTTCGCGGCGCGGCTGTGGGCTGAAGCGGAGGAGCACCTGGAAGCCATCTATTCCCTGGCGTTTATCCGGGACCTGGCCTCCGGGGACCTGGCCGAGAAACAGTTTGGCTACTACCTGGCCCAGGACGCCATCTACCTCAACGGTTATTCACGGGTGCTCGCGCGGACAAGTGCCCTGGCCCCCACCGAGGCAGAGCAACTCTTCTGGGCACGTTCCGCCGCGCAATGCCTGGAGGTCGAGTCTGAACTGCACCGCTCCTGGCTCAGTACCCGGACCGTTGAGCCGCAGCTGGGACCCGTGACCAAGTCCTACGTGGACCACCTGGTGGCGGCATCGGCGTCGGGCAGTTATGCCGTGCTGGCGGCAGCCGTCCTGCCCTGCTTCTGGCTGTACGCGGAGGTGGGCAAAACGCTCCACGCACAGTTCGTGGCTGCCGGGGAGCCGGCGGGCCATCCCTACGCGGAGTGGCTGCGCACATACGCGGATGAGGACTTCGCCGCGGCCACCCGCAGGGCGGTTGCCATTGTGGACAGTGCGGGGCGCACCGCTCCGGCGCATGAGAAGGACGCCATGGCCACGGCATTCAGGCAGTCCTGCCGCCTGGAAGTTGAATTTTTCGACGCGCCGCGCCTTCATTCCTGACGTCCGGACGGCCGCCGCGCCGGTACTATGGTGGGGCACCCCCCGGCCAAGGAAATGTGTTGTGGTACCTATCACAGACAACCCGCCGGAACCAGCCTCATTTGCGGCCGAAGCCAAAACTAGCGTATTCTAGATCTTCGGTGCTTACGCCAACACTTGGGTTATGACCCCACGGCGTTGAGGCACAGCGAGAGCCCAACCAATTATGGAACCGGGTTCCGCACGCAAATTTGTAATAAACGTCGAGAGAAGTGAGTTCCCAAGTGGTGTACGCGATTGTCCGCGCAGGCGGCCGCCAAGAGAAGGTTTCCGTTGGAGACTTCGTTACCCTGAACCGCGTCGCCGGTGGAGCTGGCAGCACCATTCAGCTGCCCGCACTGCTCCTGGTTGATGGTGACAAGGTCACCTCCGCCGCTGCTGACCTGGCCAAGGTAACTGTTACGGCTGAGATCCTCCAGGACCTCCGTGGTCCTAAGATTGTGATCCAGAAGTTCAAGAACAAGACCGGTTACAAGAAGCGCCAGGGTCACCGCCAGGAACTGACCAAGGTCAAGATCACTGGTATCAAGTAACCTTCCGTTACTGTTCAGGTTTTTCAGCAGATTCCCCAGAATTTAGAGGCAGGCATTTCAGATGGCACATAAAAAGGGTGCGAGCTCCACTCGCAACGGTCGTGACTCCAACGCACAGTACCTCGGCGTCAAGCGCTTCGGCGGCCAGGTAGTTTCCGCAGGCGAGATCATCGTCCGCCAGCGCGGCACCCACTTCCACCCGGGCGCCGGCGTTGGCCGCGGCGGCGACGACACCCTGTTCGCCCTGACCCCGGGCGCCGTTGAATTCGGCACCCGCCGCGGTCGTCGCGTCGTCAACATCGTTGCTGCTGCAGCTGCAGAGTAACAACCAGTTCTGAAGCGGTGGAGCGGGCCATGTGGTCCGCTCCACTGTTCTTTTAACCGCATTACAATCGTCTTGGCGCCCTTGGGTGTCCAGGAAACAGCACTGAGGAGATCCACGTGGCCAGCTTTGTAGACCGGGTAGTACTGCACGTATCCGGCGGTACCGGCGGCCACGGGTGCGTCTCCGTCCACCGTGAGAAGTTCAAGCCGCTGGGTGGTCCCGACGGCGGCAACGGCGGCAACGGCGGCGACGTGATCCTTCGCGTGGACCACCAGACCACCACGCTCCTTGACTACCACCACGCGCCCCACCGCCACGCCACCAACGGCGGCCCGGGCATGGGGGACTGGCGCGGCGGAAAGAACGGCGAGACGCTCATCCTGCCCGTTCCGGACGGCACGGTGGTCAAGTCCAAGGACGGCACCGTCCTCGCCGACCTCGTGGGCGAAGGCACCGAGTACGTGGCTGCGGCGGGCGGCATCGGCGGCCTGGGCAACGCCGCGCTCTCTTCGCAAAAGCGCCGCGCTCCCGGCTTTGCCCTCCTCGGCATCGAAGGCGAGTCCAGCGACATTGTGCTGGAACTGAAGTCAATTGCGGATATTGCCCTGGTGGGTTTCCCGTCCGCCGGCAAGTCCAGCCTTATCGCCGCCATGTCCGCGGCGCGGCCCAAGATCGCCGACTACCCGTTCACCACCCTGATTCCCAACCTGGGCGTAGTGCAGGCCGGGGATGTCCGCTTCACCATTGCAGACGTGCCGGGGCTGATTGAAGGCGCCAGTGAGGGCAAGGGCCTCGGACACCACTTCCTCCGCCATGTGGAGCGGTGTGCGGCGCTGGTCCATGTCCTGGACTGCGGAACGCTGGAGGCTGACCGGGACCCCCTCTCGGACCTGGCCGTTATCGAGGCCGAACTCGAAAAGTACGCCGTGGACATGAGCTACGCGGGCCAGGACGGTGAAGTGGTTCCGCTGAACCACCGCCCCCGCCTGGTGGCACTGAACAAGGTGGACCTGCCGGACGGCAAGGACATGGCCGAGTTCGTCCGCCCCGAACTGGAATCCCGCGGCTACCGGGTCTTTGAAATCTCGGCAACTAGCCACGAGGGCCTCCGCCAGCTGGGCTTTGCCATGGCCGAAATCGTCCAGGCGGCCCGGGACGCGGTGGCTGCTGCGCCGCCCAAGGTGCAGCCCGTTGTCATCAAGCCCCGCGCGGTCAATGAAGCAGGCTTCCGGATCCGCCGGGAAGAGAAGGGCCTTGAGCCGCTGTTCCGCGTGCTGGGCGAAAAGCCGGTGCGCTGGGTCAAGCAGACGGACTTCACCAACGAGGAAGCCATCGGCTACCTCGCTGACCGCCTGGCAAAGCTCGGCGTGGAGACGGAGCTGTTCAAGCAGGGCGCCAAGCCCGGCGACACAGTTGTTATTGGCGAGGATGACGGCGTTGTCTTCGACTGGGAGCCCACCATGATGGCCGGTGCGGAACTGTTGGCCTCGCCGCGCGGCACCGACGTCCGGTTTGCCGATATCGGCGACCGCCCCACGCGCGGACAGAAACGTGAAGAGCAGCAGGAACGCAAGGACGCCAGGGCGGCCGCCCGCGCCGAACTTGAAGCCGAGCGCAAGGCCGGCATCTGGACCGAGTCCGTGAGCGGCCGCCGGGTCGCCAAGCCGCTCAAGGAGAGTGGACTGGACGCAGGCGATGAGTTCTAGGGCGGCAGCTGCGGTGCCGCTGGCGCGGTCCGTGGACAGGAGCGTGCTCGCCAGCGCCCGCAGGATCGTGGTGAAGGTTGGCTCGTCGTCGCTGACCAGCATCAAGGGCGGCATCTCCGAAGAGGCGCTGACTGCCCTGGCTGACGCGTTGGCGGCCAAACGCAACACCGGCACCGAAATCATCCTGGTCTCCTCCGGTGCCATCGCCGCGGGCCTGGCACCCCTGGGCCTTGCCAAGCGCCCCCGTGATCTTGCCACCCAGCAGGCAGCTGCCAGCGTGGGGCAGGGCCTCCTGATGGCCCGCTACACCCAGGCCTTCGGGGCGCACGGTGTGACGGTCAGCCAGGTGCTGCTCACCGCCGAAGACCTCATGCGGCGCAGCCAGCACACCAATGCCTTCCGCGCCCTGGACCGGCTGCTCAACCTTGGCGTGGTGCCGGTGGTCAATGAAAACGACACCGTGGCCACGCATGAAATCCGCTTCGGTGACAACGACCGGCTCGCTGCCCTCGTTGCCCACCTGGTCCGGGCCGATGCGCTCGTGCTGCTGTCCGACGTCGACTCCCTCTACGATGGCCCGCCGTCACTTGGCGCGAAGCGGATCCCGCTCGTTGCGGGTCCCGCGGACCTGGATGGCGTCTCCATCGGGAAGCCCGGCAAGGCAGGCGTGGGCACCGGCGGGATGCTGACCAAGGTGGAAGCGGCCACCATGGCAGCCGGCTCCGGCATCCATGCCCTTGTCACTTCCACCCCTAACGCGGCGGCTGCCCTTAACGGCGAGGACGTGGGCACCTGGTTCACGGTCAACGGTGCCCGCAAGCCCGTCCGCCTCCTGTGGCTGGCGCACGTCGCCTCCGTCCAAGGGCGGCTGGTGCTGGACGAAGGCGCCGTCAAGGCTGTGCGGCACCACCGCACCTCGCTGCTTCCCGCAGGCATCTCCGCCGTCCACGGTGAATTTGAAGCGGGCGACGCCGTCGAGATAGCAGCTGCCGACGGCACCGTGGTTGCGCGGGGACTGGTGAACTATTCGTCAGCGGAGTTGCCGCAGATGCTTGGCCGGTCCACCAGGGACCTGGGTGAGGCGCTGGGCAGCGGCTATGACCGCGAAGTTGTTCACGTTGATGACCTGGTGCTGGTTTGAGCTTCCCGCTCGCCTAAACTTGGAACATGACTGAGGCCCTGATCCACAACACGACTGCTGAAAATCCCGGAGATACTGCCGCCACCGAGGCGCAGCCGGCTAATTCATCCGTGGCGCAGGTGCCGGCTGACTCCCCGCTGTCTTCGGGCGATATTGAGGCAGCAGTCCATGCCATTGCGGACCGCTCCCGTGACGCCGCGCGCCGTATGGCCATGGCAAACCGGGCCTGGAAGGACCGCGCCCTCCGTACCGTCGGCGCAGCCTTGGAGGAGAACACCGGGGCCATTCTTACGGCCAACGCCATGGACGTGGCGGCAGGAAAAGCCAATGGCACCTCCGCCGCCATGCTGGACCGCCTTACCCTGACGGAAACCCGCATCTCGGGACTCGTGGCAGCTTTGGAAAACCTGGCCAACCTTCCCGATCCCGTGGGTAACGTGGTCCGCGGGCAGACGCTTCCCAACGGCCTGCGCCTCCGGCAGGTGAACGTGCCCATGGGTGTGGTGGCGGCAGTCTACGAAGCACGGCCGAACGTCACCGTGGACATTGCGGGGCTGGCACTCAAGAGCGGCAACGCCGTGATCCTGCGCGGCGGCACTGCCGCCCAAGCTACCAACGAGGTGCTGGTGCGGGTACTGCGTGAAGCGCTGGAGTCCGTAGGCCTGCCTGCCGACGCCGTCCAGACAGTCGACCAGTACGGCCGCGCAGGTGCCAACGTCCTCATGAAGGCGCGCGGCAGGGTGGACGTGCTGATTCCCCGCGGCGGCCGGGAGCTCATCCAGACCGTTGTCGTCAACTCGGCCGTGCCTGTGATCGAGACCGGTGAAGGGAACGTGCACATCTTCATCGATGAATCGGCCAGCGAGGATATGGCAGTCGAGATCCTCCTCAACGCCAAGACCCAGCGGCCCAGCGTCTGCAACACGGTGGAGACGCTCCTGGTCCACTCGGGATCCCCCGTTCTTCCTGCCGTGGCAGCCGCGCTCCGCCAGGCAGGGGTCCGGCTGCATGCCGACGAGCGGGTCCGCGCGGCCCTGCCCGCCTCCATCGAGTCCGAACCTGCCACTGAGGAGGACTGGGGCACGGAGTACATGGACCTGGACCTCGCGGTGGCCATGGTGGACAGCCTGGACGAGGCCGTGCAGCACATCCGTACGTGGTCCACGGGCCACACGGAGGCGATCCTCACCAACGATCTCCGTAACGCAGAACGGTTCATCGCCGAGGTTGATTCTGCTGCCGTCATCGTGAATGCCTCCACCCGGTTCACCGACGGCGGGGAGCTTGGCCTCGGCGCCGAGGTGGGCATTTCCACCCAAAAGCTGCACGCGCGGGGCCCCATGGGGCTGACCGAGCTCACTACCACGAAGTGGATCGTGCAGGGCGAGGGCCAGGTGCGCGGGTAGCGCACGGTAACATAGACCAGAAGTCAGAAACGGCGGAGCTTTCCGCTGCCACAATAGTTTGAGCCCAAGGGGAGAAAATGCTGTTCCAGCAGATTGCCACGTCCGTCGCCGAAGGCGGAGAACACGAACTCGCGCCGCTGTGGGCTGAGCCGTGGGTCTTCGGGGTGGTTATTTTCGCCCTCCTGCTGGTGCTGATGTTCATCACCTTGTCCTACTCCAACCTGGGCAACCGCCACGCAGCAACCGAGGAGCACGCGGACCCGCACCGCCAGCACCCCAACAAGCACGATCACGGGCAGGGCCGCTAACATTTCCCGCGCCCTGCACCGCTCGGGTGCCACCGGCAGGCTGCGGCTTGGCGTGATGGGCGGGACGTTCGATCCCATCCATCACGGCCACTTGGTCGCAGCCAGCGAAGTGGCGGCGGAATTCGACCTGGACGAGGTGGTTTTCGTCCCCACCGGCCAGCCGTGGCAGAAGTCCCACCAGCACGTCAGCGAGCCCGAGCACCGCTACCTCATGACAGTCATCGCGACGGCCTCCAATCCGCGCTTCACTGTGAGCAGGGTAGACATTGAGCGGCCAGGTCCCACCTACACCATCGACACCCTCCGGGACCTCCGCGCCCAGCGTCCCGACGCTGATCTGTTCTTCATCACCGGAGCGGACGCACTGGCACAAATCCTTTCCTGGAAGGACATCGACGAACTGTGGTCGCTCGCCCACTTTGTGGGAGTCACCAGGCCGGGCCATGTCCTCGACGGGATGGGACGCGCTGACGTGAGCCTCCTTGAGGTTCCGGCCATGGCCATCTCCTCCACGGACTGCCGCACGCGCGTGGCGGCGAACAACCCGGTCTGGTACCTGGTGCCGGACGGCGTTGTCCAGTACATCGCCAAGTACGGCCTGTACGCCGACGCCGTGGAAGCCGGCGATGTCCCAACTTCCCAAGCACGTGAACCAGCCAGTACTGAATGAGTTCTCAATGAGTCAGGAACAGCCCCCCATCCGCAGCCGCCGGGAACTCCGGAAGGCCAGGGATGCCCAACAGCCCGTGCCCGCCGGCACGGAGCAGCTTTCCCCTGCCGCGAACCCGCCTGCTGCCACCCCTTCGGCCCCCGGGCCCGCTGCTGCTGTGTCCGAGCAAACCTCCACTCAACGGTCGTCCCAGATCCGGGCGCGCGACCGCGCAGCCCTGCGCACCCTTAAGGAGCTGGAGGAAAAAGAGGGCCAGCTCTCTGCCGGAGGGCCACCCACCCGGCGCCAGCTCCGCCTGCAGCAGCTCAAGGAACAGGCGCTGACCGCGGCCAACCCCGTTGTGCCGCCGTCGTCCGTCCAGACCGATGCCGCCGCTCAGGTGCAGGAGGGCCGGGGCGCGGGGGAGCGGGCTGCCCAGGACGGCAAGAAACCCTCCGGTGCGGAGCCGGGTCCTGCAGCCCCTGCGGGCATGACGGTTGAACAGGCCCTGGCGGCACGGGCACTGCTCGCCGAGCAGGCCAAGAACCAGATCGCCAAGATGGAGCACATCGCCTCCCTGGACCCGGAAGCGGTTGACCCGGAGATCCTGGCGGAGCAGATCGCCCTGGCCGAACGTGCGGCCATCCTGAACCGCCGCGCCATTGCCAAGCAGAAGCTGGCCGAGCAGGCCGGAGCCCCGGTTGCGCCGTCGAGGGATCCTGCCCAGAGCCCGGCGCGGGAACCCGGCGCCGGGGACCAGGCCGGCCCGGCAAGCCAGCGCCCGGCGCCATCGACGGCCAGCAACCTTGCCATGGTCACCCCGCTGGAGTTCGTGCAGGTTCCCGGCATCGACCGGCCGGTCATGAAGCCGCCCGCAACCTCACATGTCCCGGTCACCACCCGTCCGGGGTCGAAGGTTACGGCGCCCGGAGCCAAGAAACGGCGCCCTGCGGGCCCTCAGCGTCCGGCCGCACCCGATGCCGGTTCGGGCCGCTCCCACGTCATTGCCAGGGCGGAAGCCGCAGCCCGGGCGGCCGCCCGTCCGCGGCCCGTGATGACCGACGCGAACCAGGCGGAGGACCTCTTTGAGGACCTCCCGCGGATCCCCGCCAGGTCGGCCTACGGCCTGGAACCCCTGGACGCTGCCACGGCCGGACTGGCCCGGGCGCAGCGGAACAGGGTCCTGCAGTTCTGCATCCTGGCATTCGGAATCGTGGCCCTGGTCTCGGGCATCATCCTCATCATCAGCGGCATGTCCCGCTGAGCCGCGTTCCGCCACTTAGAGTTTCCACCCAACAAGGAGTCACGTGACTGCATCAGAATCATCCATCACCATAGCCCGCGCCGCCGCCAAGGCAGCCGCGGACAAGATCGCGCAGGATATCGTTGCCCTGGACGTCAGCGAGCGGCTCGCCCTGGCCGACGTCTTCCTCATTGCCTCCGCACCCAGCGAGCGGCAGGTCAACGCAATCGTGGACGGGATCGAGGAAGAGCTCGCCAAGCAGGACCTGCGGCCTGTCCGCCGTGAAGGCCGTTCCGGCGGCCGCTGGGTACTGCTGGACTACTCGGACGTTGTGATCCATGTCCAGCATGAGGAAGACCGCGTTTTCTACGCCCTGGAGCGCCTCTGGAAGGACTGCCCCGTCGTTGACCTGCAGCTCGGTGACGACACCTCCGTAAAGGCCGTTGCTGCGTCCGAGAGCGAGTAAATCCGCGGAACCACGCGGAATATGCCCGATTTGGAATTTTCGGAATTGCTGTTCTAAGATATTTGAGTTGCTTCGGGGAAAGCCGAAAAGCTTGAAGGAGCGGCAATAGTTCGGGGCTGTGGCGCAGCTGGTAGCGCACCTGCATGGCATGCAGGGGGTCAGGGGTTCGAGTCCCCTCAGCTCCACCGGACGGTCCGCCGGAATCACTGCGATTCCGGCGGATTTTTTTGTGTGCTTTACCTGCCCCGGCTGGGAGCCGATGCGGCCGCAAGGCGGACCAGGCCGATTGGCGTGAGCGGCGAAAGTGCATTAAGCTGAACAGGTTGCTTCGAGGTGGTAAACCGGGAGCGGTAAAGTCCGGGGCTGTGGCGCAGCTGGTAGCGCACCTGCATGGCATGCAGGGGGTCAGGGGTTCGAGTCCCCTCAGCTCCACCGGCACAAAAGGGACGATCCCCACGGGATCGTCCCTTTTGCTTAAGGGCCCGGTTCCGGGGGCACGACCCTGTGTCCGCCCACGGCTCAGGCAGTCAAAGCCACGCTGTACGCCGCAGCGGCGGTTCGTCGCCGCCGGGCCGCTGTACCAGGACCTGGTTGACGCCTGTTAGGCCGCCTTCGAAACCCAGTGCGCTTGCAGCCATGTAAAGCCGCCAGACCCGGGCCCTTCCGAGACCGCTGAGATTCGCAGCCTGATCCCAGTTTGCCTCCAGCCTGTGGACCCACGCGCGCAGGGTCAACGCGTAGTGGCGCCGCAGTGCCTCCACATCCAGGATCTCGAAGCCTGATGCTTCCAGGGCGGAAACCATCTCGCCGAGGCTGATCATCTCCCCGTCCGGAAACACGTAACGGGGGATGAAGGAATTCGGATCGGGTTTGGTGGGACCGGCATTCCAGGAGATCGCGTGGTTTAGCAGCCGCCCGCCCGGCCGGAGCAGGCCGAACAAGGCAGCGGCGTAACCGGGGGTCTGCTCCCGCCCAACGTGCTCGGACATTCCGATCGAACTGATGGCATCGAACGGACCGTCCCCGATGTCCCGGTAATCCTGGACCCGGATGTCCACCCGTTCGGTCAGTCCGGCGTCTGCGGCCCGTTTCCGGGCCAGGATGGCCTGCTCCTTGGACAGCGTCACGCCCACAACGGTTGCGCCGTACTTCCCGGCCGCATGCAGGGCAAAACTGCCCCAGCCGCAGCCGACATCCAGCACGCGCATGCCCGGCCGGAGGCCAAGCTTGCGGCATACCAGGTCCAGCTTGGCCTCCTGCGCGGCGTCCAGGCCGTCGGCGAGCCGGCTCCCGGCATCCGGTTGCTCCGGGTGGTCGCTGTCTTCGGGCCACACGGCGCAGGAGTAGACCATGGACTGTCCCAGCACCAAGGCGTAGAAGTCGTTGCCCACGTCATAGTGATGCGAAATGGCTGCGGAGTCACGGCGGCGCGAGTGCAGGGGACCTCTCCGGGCCACCCTTGCCTCCTCCGGCGGTGGTGCAGGGTTGGGGCCCAGGGCGCCCAGCCGGACCGCGGTGCGCAGCAGCGTCCAGACTTCACCGGCGGTGAGCGGCCGGAACGGACCCGGCTCCGCGAACTTGCCCGCCGAGCTCAGGGCCGCGAACGCTGCGAAAATGTCCCCGGGAGAGTCGATCTCGCCAGCCACATAGGCACGGCTCAGGCCGAGCTGGCCCGGGGACCACAGGATCCGGCGCAGGGCGCGGCGGGATCGGAACTCAAGGACAGGCGCTCCCGCCGGCCCTGCCTCGGAACCGTCCCAAGCGCGGAGGCGCAGGGGTATTTCTTCAGTGCCAAGCACTACTGCCAGGGCCCTGGCGAGCCGCGATGCATTCCCGGTAGCTGTGGTCATGGTGCTCCTCCCGTCTCCATGGGCCAACACTAAGGCCGGAATACCTCGCGCGACTATCATTGGGGAGGTGAATTCTGCCCGAACCGACGTCATCGTCATTGGTGCGGGCCGGCCGGGTTCTCCGCTGCCTGTCACCTTCAGCGCCGTGGCTCCGGCTATGTAATGCTCGACGCCGGGGACGGCCCGGGTGGCGCCCGGCGGGACCGCCGGGAAAGCCTGCGGACGGCTTTGGAATGAGCGGCAGCAGTTCCGGGCAGCGGCACGTGCAACCAGAACAACGGAAAGCAGCGGGAACAGTTGGCATCAAACAGTCTTGGGGATCTCTTTGCAGCACTCCGGCGCAGGCCGGATGTGGAAGCACCCAACCTGCAGGCGTGGGACGCCACGGACCGGCTCCTGCTTGAGGCAGCCGGGGGACTGGTGGCTTCCGGAAGCGCAGTGGCCGTCATCGGGGACCGGTACGGTGCGCTGACGCTCGGGGCCATCGCCGCGCTCAACCCGGGCTCCGTACGGGTCCACCAGGACCTGATCACCGGGGAGCGCGCCCTGCAGCTCAACGCGGCCGGGCTCCGTAGCGCCGGCCTGCTCCCGGCCGCCCCGGCGGGGATGCCCGCCGGTTCCACGGACGGGGAGCCAGGGTTCACCCAGCTGCCGCTTGGCCCGGAACTCCTGGCCGGGGCGCAGGCAGTACTGCTTCAGTTGCCCAAGACGCTGGCTGAGCTGGACGAGATCGCCGCCGCGGTGGCCCGCTACGCGGCACCGGACGTTACGCTCCTGGCCGGCGGGCGGGTCAAGCACATGTCACTCGGCATGAACGCCGTGCTGGAACGCCACTTCTCTTCCGTCCAGCCGCAGCTCGCCAGGCAGAAGTCGCGCGTGATACTGGCATGCGGTCCGCAAGGGGGCGGGAAGGGAAACTATCCCGTCGTCGAACACCTCGCCGAGCTCGACCTCGACGTCGCCGCCCATGGGGCAGTGTTCGCCGGCACCAAACTGGACATCGGTACCAGGTTCCTGCTGACGTTCCTCCCGGCCATGAAGGCGGCCCGGCACGCCGTCGACCTGGGCTGCGGCACGGGAATCCTTGCCGCCATGTACGCCCGGCAGCACCCTGGGGCAGCAGTGACCGCCACGGACCAGTCCGCCGCAGCAGTGGCCTCCGCGCAGGCAACGGCACAAGCCAACGGGCTGGAAGGCCGAATCACCGTCCTGCAGGATGACGCCCTCAGCAGCCTGGCGGCAGGCAGCGTGGATCTGGTCCTGCTCAACCCGCCGTTCCACGTCGGCGCCGGGGTCCATGCTGGAGCAGGCCTGAAGATGATTGAGGCAGCGGGACGGGTCCTCGCGCCCGGGGGCGAGCTGTGGACGGTCTTCAACCGCCACCTGCCCTACCTGCCCGCGCTGGAGCGGCACGTTGGGCCTACCGCCGTGAAAGGCAGGAACCCCAAGTTCACGGTGACGTTGAGCACCCGCCGCGGCGATGGATAAGCGGAACAGGCCGGCCCCACTCCGCCCAGGGGGAGGACCGCCCTTGCCGCGCCGCGCCGTCGTGCCCGCCCTATGGGTCTGTGACCACGCGTAACGTACGATTCAAGCATCACCACAAGTACGTGGCCAAAGACGTTTAGGGGAAGCCGTGACTGAGATCCGCCAATCCTCACCGAGGCGCGGAACCAACCTGCCCAAAATGGGGGACTTCAACCTCACGGTGATCCTGGACGCCATCCGAAGGGCTTCCGCCGGGCTGAGCCGGGTGGAGCTGGCCCAGATTGTGGGCCTCTCACCGCAGACCATCTCCAACATCTCCCGGCGCCTCCTTGACCAGAACCTCATCGTGGAGGCGGGCAAGGAAGGCAGCGGACCCGGCAAGCCGCGCACCATCCTGCGGCTCAACCCCGGCGGTGTGTTCGCGCTGGGTGTCCACCTGGATCCCGCTGTCACCACCTTCGTGGTCCTGGATCTGGTGGGCGCAGTGGTGCGGCACTCGAGGATCAAAACCCCCGGCGGCAACGATCCGTCGGCCGTTATTTCCACCATCGCTGAGGAGATCGCCCAGTTGGTGGAGGACTCCGGCGTGGACCGGGAGAGGATCGCCGGACTCGGCGTGGCTGCTCCCGGCCCCATCGACCTTGATAGCGGATCCGTGGTGGATCCGCCCCTGCTCCCCGGCTGGGACCGGGTGGAACTGCGCAGCGCCCTTTCCGAAGCCACGGGCTATTCCGTCCTGATGGACAAGGACGTCACCAGCGCCGCCGTCGCGGAAACGTGGGCCGGCGGCCCCAGCGGCTCCGGCAGCTTCGTCTTCATGTACATGGGCACCGGCATCGGCTGCGGCATTGTCCTCAATGACGAGGTTGTCCGGGGAACTTCCGGAAACGCCGGCGAGATCGGCCATATCGTGGTGGACCCGGACGGACCCCCTTGCGACTGCGGCCTGCGCGGCTGCGTGAAGTCCACCTGCATCCCGCAGGTGTTGGTGGCCGAAGCGGAGGCCGCCGGGATTTTGGACGGCACGCGGTCCGGGAACAGCGGCGCGGAGATCCAGCAAAGCTTTTCCCGGCTGTGCGACCTTGCGGACGAGGGAAACGAACAGGCCCTTGCCATCATCGACAAGTCCGCAGCGCGGGTAGCACGTGCCGCCTCGGTGGTCACCAACACGCTGGACGTTGAGCGCGTGGTGTTCGGAGGGCCCTTCTGGAGCCGGCTGGCCGGTCGTTACCTCGAGAAGATTCCGGCGCTGCTCGAGGCCAACAGCGACACCCGGCTCATCCATCCCATCGAGGTGGTGGGCACCGGGGTAGGAGAGGACGTCGGAGCCATCGGAGCGGCCTCCCTGGTCCTGGAATATACGCTGGCGCCCCGGGCCCAGCGGCTCCTCCTGGAAAGTTGACCGGTGCGCCGCCGGCGGTGCCTTGCCTGGGTCAGGGCGTCCATCTAGCATTTGCTTATTGCCGCGGCTGGGGGCCCGCTGACAACGGGGACCGCAGCCATTGACCGAATGGAGCACCATGCGTCGCCAGTCGCTGAAGACCATGTCCCTCATCGCTTCGGCAATGATTGTCCTGACGGCGTGCAACCCGGCTGATCCGGCGGGTGCTTCCAAGACCCTGAAGGTGGCTTACCAGAAGACGGACTCCTTCACCGCCCTGGATACCATGCTCCAGGCCGCCAAGCAGGAGTTCGAGGCGGCGAACCAGGGTGTCAAGGTCGAGCTGCAGCCCATCCAGGCGAACGACGACGACTACGGCACCAAACTGGCGCTTGCCCTCCGGTCGCCGTCCACGGCACCGGACGTGTTTTACGAGGACACCTTCAAGGTCCGCTCCGACGTGGACGCCGGTTACCTCCTCAAGCTGGACAGCCACCTTGAGGGCTGGGCGGACTGGGATACGTTCGACGACGGCGCCAAGGCGGCAGGGCGCGCGGACGACGGCGGGACGTACGCGGTGCCGCTGGGCACGGACACCCGCGCCATTTGGTACAACCGGAAGGTCCTGGAAAATGCCGGGATCAGCCTTCCCTGGCAGCCGCGGAGCTGGCAGGACATCCTGGACACCGCCCGGAAGATCAAGGCCAACGACCCCACGGTGATCCCGTTCAACATGTACGCGGGCAAGGGCACCGGCGAGGGCTCTGTGATGCAAAGCTTCTACGAGCTGCTGTACGGGACGGGGTCTGCCCTGTATGACGAAGATGCCGGCAAATGGGTGGTTGGGTCCGCCGGTTTCCGGGACTCGCTGGGATTCCTTGAAACGCTGTATGAAGAGCAACTGGCGGTTTCGCCGGCTGAAGCGCTGGACGCGAATGTCTGGAAAAAGGTCTTTGGTGAATGGTTCCCGAACGCCAAAATGGGGGCCACGGTGGAAGGCTCCTACGCGCCGTCGTTCTGGCAGGATGGCGGTTCCTACGAGTGGCCCGGCTACGAGCAGGAGATCGGCGTGGCCCCTTTCCCCACCCAAAACGGCCAGGCGCCCGGTGCCGTGAGCATGTCGGGCGGCTGGACCCTGGCGCTCGGGGCGGGGACGAAGGAACCGGAACTGGCTTTCAACTTCCTCTCAACGGCGCTCAACAAGAAGAATTCGTTGGCCTTCACCGTGGAGAGCTCGCAGATTGCCGTCCGGAAGGACGTGGCTGCCGAGAAGGTGTACCTGGATGCCAACCCGTTCGTCAGGGATGTATCCGAGCTTGTCTCGGTGACCCGGTACCGGCCGGCAACTGCTGACTACCCCCGGATTTCAGCGGCCGTCCAGGAGGCCACGGAAGCCGTCATCACCGGCAACAAATCCCCCCAGGAGGCAGCGGCGGAGTACGACGCAGCCGTGGCCGGGATCGTGGGCGGCGACAACACCGTCCGGAAGTAGCCCGTTGCAGCTACCCGCCACGGCACGGCAACTGTTTCGATACCTGCCGGTCCTTCCTGCTGTGCTGCTCCTCCTCGTCTTTCTTGCCGGACCCGTGCTCTGGGCCTTCCACGCGTCCCTCACCAACGCCGGCCTGACCGGGCGCAGCGCCCGCAACCCCTTATGGGTGGGGCTGGACAACTACGGCCGGCTGCTGGCGGACCCGGTGTTCCCGCTCTCGCTTTTCCTCACGGTGGTGTTTGTCGGTGGTTCGGCGGTACTGGGCCAGAACCTGCTGGGGCTCGCCCTGGCGGTGTTGATGCGCCGGGCCCGGCCGGTGGTGTCCACGGTCGTTGGCACCACGGTGGTGGCTGCCTGGGTCCTTCCCGAGATCGTTGCTGCCTTTGCCGCCTATGCCTTTTTCAGCGGCGACGGGACGCTGAACCAGCTCCTGGGGAGCCTGGGGCTTGGCCGGCCGGACTGGCTCTACGCCTTTCCCATGGTGGCCATAACGCTCGCCAACGTGTGGCGGGGAACCGCGTTTTCCATGCTGGTGTACCGTGCGGCCCTGAACGATGTTCCGGCCGAGGTGACAGAGGCGGCCCAGATGGACGGCGCGCACGGCTGGCAGCGGCTCGCCTTCATCACGCTGCCGATGATCCGCGGAAGCATCACCACGAACCTGATGCTGATCACGCTGCAGACGCTGGCGGTGTTCACGCTGGTGTGGGTGATGACTGCCGGTGGACCGGCCAACGCGAGCACCACGCTTCCTGTCCTGGCCTACCAGGAGGCCTTCAAATTCGGGGACATTGGCTACGGGACAGCGGTGGCCTCGGTGCTTATCCTCATTGGCGCGGTCTTCGGCCTGGTGTACGTCCGGCTGCTCCGGGAACGGAATCCATGAGCGCTCCCGCCAGGACAGCCCGCACGCGTCCGGCCACCACTGGAAGGTGGCAGCGGCGCCGGGCCGGCAGCACTCCGGCTGACGTGGTGCTGCTCCTGATCGGAGCCGGCTTCCTGTTGCCGCTGCTCTGGCTCATCCTGGCGTCCCTCGATGCCGAAGCCGGACATGAACTAAGGATTCCTGCGGAAGCCGGCGCGGACAATTTCGCCGCCGTCCTGACCCCGGAACTGCTGTTCCGGCCACTGTGGAACAGCGTGGTGTTGTCCGGGGGTACGGCCGCCGTGACCCTGGTTGCAGCCGTCCTGGCTGCCTATCCGCTCTCCCGCTACCAGTCCCGGTTCAACCGGCCGTTCATGTACACCGTCCTCTTCGGAACATGCCTGCCCATCACTGCCATCATGGTCCCGGTGTACGGCCTCTTCGTCCAGTTCGAGCTGCTCGACTCGATGCCCGCCACCATCTTCTTCATGGCCACCACCACCCTGCCCATGGCCATCTGGATGACCAAGAACTTCATGGACGGCGTGCCGGCATCGCTGGAGGAAGCCGCCTGGGTGGACGGTGCAACGCGGATGGCTGCGCTCCGAACCATTGTGCTGCCGCTGATGAGGCAGGGGCTGGGCGTGGTGTTCATCTTTGTGTTCATCCAGGCGTGGGGCAACTTCTTTGTGCCGTTCGTGCTGCTCCTGTCCGAGGCACGGCAGCCCGCCGCGGTATCCATCTTCAGTTTCTTCGGACAGCACGGGGCTGTTGCGTACGGCCAGCTGGCCGCGTTCTCCATCCTGTATTCCCTGCCGGTGCTGGTGCTCTACGTCATTGTGGCCAGGGGCGCCGACGGTTCGTTTGCCTTGTCCGGAGCCGTCAGGGGGTAGCCGGGCAGAGCGGTTTCGCATCACCGCCGGCAACGGCTGCAGCCCGGCACGGACCATGGCGGCCCCTGCCAAGCGACTTTCCCGGGGCAGGAGGAGTCAGTCGATGTCCTCGATGACCACTCCGTACGGCAGGCTTTCGTCCAAGTGCGCCTGGTGGCCTGTGGCTCCGGGATTGTAGATGACCCGGACCCCGTGCAGCTTGTCCGCCGCGGACTGCAGCAGGACAGGCCTGACAGTGCTGATGAACATCTCGCTTTTGTCGGCGAGAAACTCCTTGTAACTGGCTGGAAGCTCGCTCATGTCAAAAGGATAGACCCGGGCGCCCGTGATGGGGAGGGCTCCCCATTGCCGGAAGTGCAGCCCCGTTCTTGGATAGGATGGCGGCGGAGTGCAGCCGGTCCGGCAGCAAAGCCCAGTTCAGCCACCAGGGGGAGTCCGAGTGCTTTCAACCAGCGCGTCCGCAAGAATTGAACCCGCGGAACTGGCCCGGGCGCAGCAGGTTGTGGCGAACATCGCCAGAAGCTTCGAGGCCAAGGTGGTGGGGCAGGCAAGGCTGCGGGAATCACTGCTGGTTGGCCTGCTGACCGGCGGCCACATCCTCCTGGAAAGCGTCCCCGGGCTTGCCAAGACCACCGCCGCGCAGACGGTGGCGGAAGCCGTCAGCGCAGAGTTCCGCCGGATCCAGTGCACCCCGGACCTGCTGCCCAGTGACATCGTGGGAACCCAGATCTACGACGCTGCCAAGGGCACCTTCATCACCCAACTGGGACCGGTGCACGCCAACATTGTCCTCCTGGACGAGATCAACCGTTCCAGCGCCAAAACGCAGAGCGCCATGCTCGAAGCGATGCAGGAACGCCAGACCTCCATCGGCGGCCAGGAATACCGGCTGCCCTCGCCCTTCCTTGTCCTGGCCACCCAGAACCCCATCGAGCAGGAAGGCACGTACCAGTTGCCGGAGGCGCAGATGGACCGGTTTATGCTCAAGGACGTGCTGGACTATCCCTCCCCGGCGGAGGAAGCGGAAATCATCCGGCGCATTGATGCGGGGGTGTACACGCCGGAGCAGGCGCCCCCCGCCGCAGCCTCGCTGGAGGCCGTCACGGCGGTCCAGGAACTCGTCCGGCGCGTCTACGTAGACCCTGCCGTCATCAACTACATCGTGGGGCTGGTCTTCGTCACCCGGAACGCCGGGCAGTACATCGACCCGCGGCTGGCCGGGTTCATCGAGTTCGGTGCCAGCCCCCGGGCCAGCATCGCCTTCAGCCAGGCTGCGCGGGCCGTCGCCCTGCTGAACGGCAGGGACCACGTCATTCCAGAGGACGTCAGAACGCTCGCCCACCGGGTCCTCCGCCACCGCCTGATCCTGAACTTTGACGCTGTGGCGGAAGATGTACGGGTGGAAACGGTGATTGACGCCGTCGTCGCTGCCGTCCAGACCCCCTAGGCCGGCGTGACCAGCCTCCTGCAGCGGGTGAAGTCCAACATGGCCATCTTCGCGCACCGCAAGGCCCGCGGCATGCTCGACGGCGAATACGGCTCGGTGTTCCGCGGCCGCAGCCTGGACTTCGATGACCTCCGTGCCTACGTTCCCGGCGACGAAGTCCGCGACATCGACTGGAAGGCGTCGGCCCGGCACGGCTCGCCGCTGATCAAACGGTACGTGGCGGTCCGCCGGCAGAGCGTCATCCTGGTCACGGACTCGGGCCGCAACATGGCCGCGGAAGCCTACAGCGGGGAAACCAAGAAGGACATCGCTGTGATGGCGCTGGGGGTCATGGGGTACCTTGCCCACCGGCACGGTGACGTAGTGGGACTGGTGTGCGGCGATTCCGGGGGCACAACGTCACTGCCCGCCAAAGGCGGTGAGGCCCATCTGGAACGCCTCCTGCGGCAGGTGCACTCGGCGGCGACGCTGGACGCTGCGCCCAGCAGGATCGAGGACCAGCTCCACTATGTGGCGCGCAAGGTGAAGGGGCGCAACCTGCTGTTCGTCGTTGCCGACGA
The DNA here is from genome assembly GCF_048957775.1 of Pseudarthrobacter sp. CC4. NCBI lineage: Bacteria > Bacillati > Actinomycetota > Actinomycetes > Micrococcales > Micrococcaceae > Pseudarthrobacter > Pseudarthrobacter sp. CC4. The sequence continues at coordinate 85,594 of NZ_JARCCZ010000020.1, forward strand.
ACTTGCGGCCAGCCCGGCCTTGGGGCAGTTGCTGCGCCGGCTTCGGGCCCAGCACGAGGTCCTCTGGCTCACGGTCCGGGACGCAGGACTGGCCCCTGGGGACCCGCTCCTTCAGCCGGAGCAGGGCCTGCCTGATTCCTACAGCGTCAGCGGTTCCCGCCCCCTTCTTGCGCACCTTGCCCGGGACCCGGCAGTCGCCGCGGCCTATGCCAACGCCGTGGCAGAACGGGACGCCGGGCGCAGGGCCATGCTGCGCCAGGCCGGGATCACGGAAGGCGAAGTGGCCGGAACCGGGGGCGTGGTGACGGCCCTGTTCGCCCTCCTGGAAAGGCACCGACGTGCAGGCTGAACCGGAGTTCTACGGACCGCTGGAGTATGCCCCCGTCTGGGGCTGGGCCGGTGCAGGACTGCTGGTGATGGTTGCCGCCTGGTACGCGTTCGTGTTTGCCGCCACCCGCAAGCCACTGGGCGTGCAGGCCCGCCAGCGACCTGCACGCCTGACGGAGCTGGCAGGACTCAAGGCGGCGTACCTGCAGAGGATCGATGACGTTGAACGTGACGCCGCCGCCGGAAAGCGGAGCGCCCGGGACTCCCACCAGGAAATCAGCCTCCTGCTGAGGAAATTCATCCGCGACGCCACCGGAGTGGATGCGCCCCGCATGACCCGGACGGACCTCGCGGAACATCCGCTGCCGGCCGCCGCATCCGCCCTCGGGCAGCTGTATCCGGCCGAGTTCGGTCCCGAGCCCCTTCCCTCCGTCGCAGGCTCCGCGGCCGCGGCACGCAAGGCGGTGCAGGCATGGAACTGATGTGGTGGTGGCTGCTGCCGCTGGCCGCCGTGGCAGCCGTCGCTGCCCTATGGGCTGCCCTGCGGCCGGACAGGAATGCCAACGCACGACGCCGGCCGGTGGCCCATGCGGACCGGCTCACCGTGCTGCCGGAGTACCAGTTAGCCGTGCGGCGGTACCGCCGCTGGCTCGCCGTGGCCGCGCTCGCCTGCGCGTCCCTGCTGGTTTCCACGGCTGTGGCGGCGGCACGACCCGCCGAGGTGGCCACCATCCGGCCGGAACAGCACAACCGCGACATCATGCTGTGCCTCGACGTTTCGGGCTCCATGAGCAGTGCCGACGCCGCCGTGGTGGACGTCTTCTCGGAACTGGCCGCCGAATTCGACGGCGAACGCATCGGCCTGACCGTTTTTGACAGCACGGCCATCCAGGTTTTTCCTCTGACCGACGACTACGGCTACGCCCGGGAGCAGCTGCAGCTCGCACGGGACGCCTTCAACGGGAAACCCGGCAGTTCCGGATTCCTCGACGGGACGTGGAGCGGCCGGGGCTCCTCCCTGATCGGCGACGGCCTGGCGTCCTGCCTCACCAGCTTCCCCCGCGGGACGGAACAGGCCGGAAACCGGGACACCGGCATCAACCGCCCATCCGGCCAACCGGCGCGCTCGCGGTCAGTGGTCCTGGCAACGGACAATTTTCTCTCCGGAGACCCCATCATGACCCTCGGGGAAGCGGCCGCCCTTGCCAGGGACAGGGCTGTGCGCGTGTATGCACTGAACCCGGGTGACCTTGACTACGGCCCAGGCAAGGATCAGCCAGGGGAGCAGTTGCGGGCTGCGGCGGAATCCACGGGCGGTGCCTATTACGCCCTGGACAACCCCGAAGCTGTGCCGGGCGTCGTGCGGGGCGTCGAGGAAACGGAAAAGTCGGCTCTTCAGGGCGCGCCGCGGGCGGTCGTCTCGGACGAGCCGGGACTGCCGCTCACCGCGGCCCTCCTCTCCGGGCTGGTCCTCGCCGTCGCCGGCTGGCGGTTGCGGCCATGACCCTGCAACCGATCCTTCCCTGGTGGCTGCTGCTTCCCGTCATGGTGGCGGTCCTAGGGTTCCTGGGATGGCGGCTTTACCGGGGAGCGGGGACTGCTGTGCGGACGGCTGCGGAGCGAAGTGCGGGAGCCAACGTCCGCGCCTGGATGCCCCGAAGCGCACTGGTGCTGCTCCTCCTCGGCGCGGCGCTGCGCCCCGGACTGCCGGGCGGCACGGCCCAGGCAGCCACCGCCGACCTCAACGTGTTTTTTGTGGTGGACACCACCACCAGCATGGTCGCGGAGGACTACGGCAACGCCGGACCCAGGATGGTGGGAGTGCGGCAGGACATCGCGGCCATCGCCGAGGAACTGCCCGGCGCCCGCTTTTCCGTCATCACCTTCGACACCAAAGCCCATGTCCGGATGCCGCTGACCACCGATACCCTGGCGCTGGAAACCATCATCTCTGTGCTGGAGCCGCAGGTCACGGCCTATGCCAAAGGAAGCACCATCACCGCAGCCCGGAAGGTGCTGGCCGAACGCCTCACCGCAGCCCGGCAGAGCCACCCTGAGCGGCCCCGGCTCGTCTACTACCTTGGCGATGGCGAGCACACCAGCCCGAAGGAACCGGAAGCCCTGGACCTGGCGGATGGCCTGGTGGCCGGGGGAGCAGTGCTGGGCTACGGCACACCGGGCGGCGGAAGGATGCGCGAAAACACCGGGCGGGAAAGCGCCGGGCAGGAGCGCCCCGGAGGTTCCACGGAAGGCGAGGACGCCCCCTATGTCCAGGACAGCACCGCCGGTGCCGGCGGGGAGGCGCAGCCTCGGGATGCACTGTCCAGGATTGATGAGCCCCGGCTGCGGGAGCTCGCAGGGCAGCTGGGCGTTCCCTATGTCCACCGGTCGTCCGGCGACCCCGTTGCGCCGATGATGCAGGATGCCCGCCCTGCGGTGCCCGAATCCGGGGGCACGCTCGAACGCCCGGGCAGTGACGGATCCCTGGCGGGGCGGACCGAGCTGTACTGGATCCTCGCGGCCGGTGCCTTCGTGCTGGGGTTGGCGGAGGCCATCGTGATTATTCGCCGGCTCCGTGAAGTGCGGGCCCTTGTCCCGGCCTCGGCCGGCCGGCGATCCCAGGATGGAAAGGCGGAGGACGGGTGACGTCCCTCGAGCGCGACGCGGGCAGCCGGCCGGCACGGCGCCGCCGCCTCCTCGCGTGGTCCGCCTTGCCGGTGGTCCTGGCCGTGTGCATCGCCGTCAAACTGCTCAGCCTTGGATTGCTGGGAGGCCGGGCAGCGGACGCCTTCGACGCCGCCGACGCGGCATCCGTCCGGGCCGCCGCGGACGCCCTGCAGCCGGCAAACCTCATCGAACCCCACAAGGCGCCCTTCGCCGCCGGGGATGCCGATGTCCTTGACGGCAATTTCGCCGCGGCGCGCCTCCGCTTCGAGGAAGCGCTGGACCTTGTTCCCCCGGCCCGGTCCGAGTCGGCCGAAGCCTGCGTCATCAGGGTGAACCTGGTCCTGGCCATCGAGCGCCTCGGCGACGAAAAACTGCAGGCAGGTGAACCCGCGCCGGCGGCCGGCCTGTTCAGGGAGGCACTCGCAGCCGCGGAAGCAGCACCGGACGGATGCTTTTCCGAGGGACAGCCCGGCGGGACGGGGGACCGGCTGGCGGGAGCTGACGCACGCCTGCAGGAAAAACTCTCGGCCGCCGGCAACAAGCCGGCGCCGGACGCAGGACCGGCGGAGGACACACCCGGTGAGGACGGCCAGGCTTCGCCGCTGCAGAGCCAGAGCCAGCTCCAGCAGTTGGAGGACAGCGCCCGGCAGGGCCAGCGCGAACGCAACAGCGGCCGCGAACGGGAGGAATACCTGGGGGACACTGAATATGCGCCCGGCCCGGAGCGCCCCTGGTAGCGCCGGGCGCAACGAACAAAATTCCGAAAAGATCCAAAAGAGGGCGTAAAACTGAGTCTTAATTCGGAGGCCAACTTGAATACGTGCCCGGCCGCTCATAGAGTCTTATACAAGTTACCCCGGTAACGTGTCAGCGATCCTCCGTGTGGAGGGTGTGGGTGCCCCCATGTGGGCCTGACATTTGCTCACGGACAACTTCATTTCAGGGCGTACCAGCCGCGGCTGCGTCCTCGTGGAGTCCTTCCGTGTTCCCCAAACTCAATTCATTGCCGGCCCGCCGTCGCATTTGCCGACAGCAGCCGTCAATGGCCCAAAGCCAAGGACGCAAATGTCGCCACCAAGCCTTATTGAAACGCACCCGAATCTTTCCGACGCCGCTCCGGTGGCGCTTTCCTACGAGCTGTTCCCGCCACGTTCGCCGGCAGCCGCGGAAACGCTCTGGACCACCATCAGGGAACTGGAAACCACCGCACCGGACTACGTTTCCGTCACCTACGGTGCCAGCGGCTCCAACCGGGATACCGCCGTCGAGCTCATCAACCGCCTCCTCCTGGAAACCACGCTCCGGCCCCTGGCCCACCTGACCTGCGTGGGCAACACGCCCCAGGAACTTGCGGGAATCATCGGCGAGCTGCTGGATACCGGCGTGCGCGGCATCCTTGCCCTCCGCGGCGACCTGCCCAGGGACGGCGGCGAACCGGCCGAAGGGTCGCTGCGCTATGCGCAGGACCTGATCGAACTGATCCGCCGGGTTGAACAGCGCCGGTCCGCCCTGCTCTGCGCCGGGAAGATCGCCGTCGGCGTCGCTGCCTACCCCACCCGGCACCCGGAGTCACCGAGCGAAGCGCACGACGTCGAGGTGCTGCTCGCCAAGCAGCGGTCCGGAGCGGACTTCGCCATCACGCAGGTCTTCTTCCACACGGAGCAGTATGCCGACCTCCTGACGAGGGCACGCCGGGCCGGGGTCACCATCCCGATCATCCCCGGTGTCATGCCGCTCACCAGCCTCCGCCGCCTGAAGCGGCTCGGCGAGCTGACAGGCGTGGAGCCGGCTCCCGAACTGCTGGAACGCATGGCCGCGGCGGACAGCGACGCGGAACGCATGCGGATCGGCGTCAGCGCCACCGTGGACCTTGCCAACGCAGCCCTGGAAGCCGGAGCGCCGGGCATCCACCTCTACACCTTCAACGAACACCAAAGTGCCCTGGACGTGCTGGACAAGCTGGCCCTCCCGCGGCGCACCCGCTCCAGCCGCCGCGAAGCCGTGGCCGGCCAGCTCGCCAGCTGAGCTAGCCAAAGCCCAACGGCTGTTAGCTGAACGCTTTTTAGCTGAACACCCTTCAGCTGTGCGCCCTCCAACGGGCCTTCCGCACACATTCCAACTCCCCAGGAGATTCCCATGACTGACATCAACAACGCCACCACGCCCTTTCCCGCCGCTTCCCTGCTGGGATACCCCCGCATCGGCCGCCGCCGCGAACTCAAGAAAGCCGTCGAGGCCTACTGGGGCGGTAAGATCGACGCCGCCGCCCTGGACACCGCCGCCAATGACATCCAGCTGTCCATCGCCAGGCGCCTGCAGGAACTCGGCCTCACGGAAGCCGCAGCCGTACCGGGCACCTTCTCCTACTACGACCAGGTCCTGGACACCACTGCCCACCTCGGCGCCGTGCCTGCCCGCTTCGGCAAGCTGCTCAACGCCGAGGGACAGCTGGACATCGACGGCTACTTCACCCTTGCCCGCGGCAACAAGGAACAGCAGCCGCTGGAAATGACCAAGTGGTTCGACACCAACTACCACTACCTGGTGCCGGAAATCGGCCCGGAGACCGGGTTCAGCCTGGCCTCCACCGCGAAGGTTGACGAGTTCGCCTTCGCCCTGGCCAACGGCATCGAAACCCGCCCGTACATCGTTGGCCCGGTCACGTACCTGCTGCTGTCCAAGGCTTCCGACGGCGCCCCGGCCGGTTTCGCGCCGCTGTCCCGTCTCGAGGACATCCTGCCCGTCTACGTGCAGCTGCTCGAGAAGCTCGCCGCCGCCGGCGCCAGCTGGGTCCAGCTGGACGAACCCGCACTCGTCGTTGACCAGGACACCCCGGCCGTCGAAATCGAAGCAGCCGTGGCCCGCGCCTACGAGGTCCTCACCGCTGCAGCGAACCGCCCGCAGATCCTCGTCTCCACCCCGTACGGTTCGCTCGACGGCCAGCTCGGCACCCTCGCAGCCACCAACATCGACGCCCTGCACATTGACGTCTTCAAGGGCGCCGTTCCTTCCGCCGCGGCACTCGCCGGGCTGGGCAGCAAGACCCTGGTTGCCGGCGTCGTTGACGGCCACAACATCTGGCGCAACGACCTCGCCGCTTCGGCTGCCAAGCTGGACGCCCTGAAGGCAGCTGCAGGCAAGGTCACCGTCTCCACCTCCACTTCCACGCAGCACGTGCCGCATGACGTTGCCGAGGAGACGCAGCTCTCCGAACAGCTGCGCAGCTGGCTGGCGTTCTCCGACCAGAAGGCGGTTGAGGTCAGGACCCTCGCGTCCTACCTGGCCGACCCCGCTTCCGCGAAGGCCGCCATTGACGAGGCAACAGCAGTGATTGCTTCCCGCGCCACCGCCGCAGGGGTCCGCCGCACGGACGTCCGTGCCCGCACCGAGGCGCTCACCGCCGCTGACTTCAGCCGCTCGGAGTACCCGGTCCGCGAGGCCGCCCAGGAACAGGCGCTGCACCTGCCGCCGCTGCCCACCACCACCATCGGCTCCTTCCCGCAGACCTCGGAGATCCGTTCGGCCCGTGCCCGCAACAACAAGGGCGACCTCACCAACGAGCAGTACGAACAGCTCATGAAGGATGAGATCAAGCGCGTCGTTGAACTCCAGGAAGAGCTGGGCTACGACGTCCTGGTGCACGGCGAGCCCGAGCGCAACGACATGGTGCAGTACTTCGCCGAGAACCTTGAGGGCTTCGACGTCACGGTCCACGGCTGGGTCCAGTCCTACGGCTCCCGCTGCACCCGGCCGTCCATCCTCTGGGGCGACGTCACCCGCAGCGCGCCCATCACGGTGGAGTGGGCCAAGTACGCACAGTCCCTGACCAGCAAGCCGATGAAGGGCATGCTCACCGGCCCGGTCACGATCCTCGCCTGGTCCTTCGTCCGCGACGACCAGCCGCTGCGCGAAACCGCCAACCAGGTTGGCCTGGCCCTGCGCGACGAAATCGCCGACCTCGAAGCTGCCGGCATCAAGGTCATCCAGGTGGACGAGCCCGCGCTGCGCGAGCTCCTGCCGCTGCGCAAGGCAGACCACGCCGACTACCTGAAGTGGTCCGTGGATTCCTTCCGCCTGGCAACGGCCGGTGCAGCCGACGCCACCCAGATCCACACCCACCTCTGCTACTCGGAGTTCGGCGTGATCATCGACGCGATCGACGGCCTCGACGCGGACGTGACCTCCATCGAGGCAGCCCGCTCACGCATGGAGGTTGTCCACGACCTCGAGTCCCACGGCTTCGGCCGCGGCGTTGGCCCGGGCGTCTATGACATCCACTCGCCGCGCGTGCCGGGTGAGGGTGAAGTCACCGAACTGCTGGCCACCGCCGTCAAGCACGTTCCGTCCCGCCAGCTCTGGGTCAACCCGGACTGCGGCCTGAAGACCCGGGGCTACGCCGAGACCGAAGAGTCCCTGCGCAACCTGGTCAAGGCAACCCAGGCAGTCCGCGCCGGCCTGCTGGAGTCAGCGAAGTAAGTACATAAAGAACGACGTCGGCTGGTCACTTCAGGTGACCTGCCGACGTCGTTCTTTTGTTTGATGGTCGAGCCCGTCGAAACCTAGGACTCCCACACAATTTCGTCGTCCACCACGCCGTCTTCGTCGGCGGAGGCCACCAGCACCTCGTCGGTGAAATGCTCACCCAGGGTGAAGTCCAGGACGAAGTAGCGTTCGGGCTGTCCGGGGTAGATGCCCACGTGGCCGAGTTTCAGGGCCTTCAGGAACACCTCGTTGGTGAGCTGGCTGCGGTCTGATATCCCGAAGACCTTCTGCAGGTGCTCATCCTTGAGGGCGTTGCAGTGGAAGTGCAGGTACTCCTGCGGGCTGGTGCCTTCCTGCTCCAGTTCTTCCGCGATCATGTCCCGGACCTCGTCCACGAGCTCGGGCAGGAACCGCAGGCGGTAGTCCACCTTGTGCAGCGCGGCCTCGTCGAAGTGGTCGTGGGCGGTCACGTTCAGGTCGAGTTCCAGCGGGTGGCCGCGCAGTTCATGCTTCGCGGCGATCAAGTGATCCCTGCCGTGGTTGAGCTCAATCTCTCCAAAGTGCCGGCTCGCTACCTTGCTCATAGTTTCAACATAGACCCGAACAGCGGTGCATTCCAGCGTTCGGGCCTAATTCACCGCGGTGCGCATCCCGGCGAGCGTCTCGGCCAGGAGGTCGACGAACAGCTGGACCCGGGCGGTCTTCCGCTCATTGATCAGGAGCGCAAAGACGTTCCGGGCCAGCCGGATTTCGGGAACGTCCAGCACCACCACGCCCGCCGGCTTGTTCCGCAGCGCGAGTTCCGGCACCAAAGCCGCGCCCAGCCCCGCGGCGGCCATCTCCAGGCTCGCGTGGAAATCGTCACTGTGCGCCACCACCCGCGGATGCAGGTTGCAGCCGGCGAACAGTCGCTCAATCACCATGGCGTCGCTGGTGCCCGGGTGGTGCATGATCCACGGCATCTCGGAGAGATGGTCAGCCGCCACCTTGGCATCGGAGCGGAAGCCCCATCCGGCGGGCAGCACCACCCGGAAGTCGTCGTCGCCGATCCATTGCCGGTTGATGGTGTTCGGCCACGCAAAACCGGTCTGGCCAACCTGAAAGACCACGGCGAGGTCCAGGTCACCGCCGGTGCGCAGCCCCTGGATGGTCTGCCCGGGTTCAGCCACGGACACCTTCAGGTCGATGCCCAGGTTCTTCCACGACGGGTTCTTCAGGATCCGTGGCAGGACATAGGTGGCCAGGCTGGGAAAGATCCCCAGCCTTAGTTCCTGGCTGGCTGAATCCTGCGTCCTGGAAGCAGCGGCCATCAGGGCTTCAATGTCCGTGAGGACCTTGGCAGCGTGGCGGGTCATGACGACGGCGGCTTCCGTGGGCACCACGCGGCGCGCCGAGCGCTGGAACAGGACGACGCCGGTGTCGCGTTCCAGGGCGGACATCTGCTGGGAGACGGCCGAGGCCGTGTAGCCCAGGGTTGCCGCTGCGGCTGCGAATGAACCGAGCCGGGTGACCTCCAGGAGGGTCTTCAGGTGTACCGGGTTTACCACCCGCCCACAGTACTCCGCCGGCACCCGCCGAAAAAACTGCCGCCCATCCCACCCATCCGCGGGGCACCTGGTGCCGAATTGCCCTCTGCATACCCAGCCCAACGGCAAATGTTCAGCAGAGGAGCATACATTGTCACCTAACCCAGCAGTAAGCGGAGGCGGGCGACGGCGGGTGGCCGTCATTGGCAGCGGCGTGGCCGGCCTGACTGCCGCCTACGTCCTCAACCGGCAGGACGACGTCACGCTGTTCGAAGCGGATTCCCGGCTGGGAGGGCACGCGCACACGCATGACCTGCCGCAGCCGGACGGGTCCTCCATGGGCGTCGATACAGGCTTCATCGTGCACAATGAACGGACGTACCCCACTCTGCTGCGGCTGTTCGCCGAACTGGGGGTAGAGACGCAGGATTCTGAAATGAGCATGTCCATCCGGTGCGACGGCTGCGGCCTGGAGTACGCCGGGGCCCGCGAGGGCGGACGCGGCATCATCGCCCGCCCCTCCAGCCTCCTGCGGGGCCGTTACCTGCTGATGCTCCTCGAGGTCACCCGCTTCTACCGGAAGGCCCGGGCCCTCCTGGAGACCACACCCGTTTCCGCGGTCAACCCGGAACTGGCCGCACCTGAGCAGACCCTTGGCGAGTTCCTGGAACGCGAAAAATTCAGCTCCTATTTCATCTCGCACTTCATGACCCCGGTGGTCAGCGCAGTGTGGTCCTGCGACCCCACCACCGCGCTGGCGTACCCCGCCCGCTACCTCTTCACGTTCCTGGGCCACCACGGCATGCTGGGCGTCAAAGGCTCGCCGCAGTGGCGGACGGTCAGCGGCGGCTCGGCCAGGTACGTCGAGAAGCTCGCGGCCACGCTGGCAGATGTCCGGCTCAACACGCCGGTGACCGCCGTCCGGCGCCACGAGCTCGGCGTCGAGCTGGTGACGGAACATGGCGTGGAGGATTTCGAGGCGGTTGTCATCGCCACCCATCCTGCGCAGGCCCTCGGGTTCCTGGCCGATGCCACGCCTGCCGAAAAGGAAGCGCTGGGCGGGATGCCGTACTCCGTAAACCACACTGTCTTCCATCGGGACCCGGCCGTCCTGCCCGCCTCGGACAATGCCAAGGCCTCCTGGAACTACCGCCTGCCGTCCTGCGAAGCCCGGCCGGACAAGGTCCTGGTGAGCTACGACCTGACCCGGCTGCAGCGGCTCAGCCCGGCTGACGGCATGCCCTACCTGGTGAGCCTGGGGGAGTCGGAGCTGATTGCGGATGACCGGGTCCTCAAGCGGATGGTGTACGAGCACCCGCAGTACACCCCCGAGTCGCTGCAGGCCCAGCAGGCAATCGCGGGCCTCAGTGACAACCGCATCGCGTTCGCCGGTGCCTACCTCGGCTGGGGCTTCCATGAGGACGGCGCGCTGTCCGGCGTGCGGGCCGCCGAGGCGCTGGGCCGTTCCTGGCCCGTTGCCCAAGCTGCCGATCTGCCCGGCTCCCGCGACGGCGGGGAACGGGAACTGCTGTCCGCGGCGGAACCCGCATGACCACTGCCCCAGCCCTCTACCGCACGTCCATCTCACACGTGCGGCGCACACCGCTGAAGAACGCGTTCTCGTACCGCAACTACAGCTGGTTCGTGGATGTGGACGAGCTCCCGCGGCTACCGTTCCTGCTCCGGCCGCTGGCCGTGTTCAAGGCCGGTGACCATCTCGGGGATCCGCATGCCAGCATCCGCAGCAACGTGGAGCGCTACCTGCGCACCCAGGGCATAGAGCCCGACGGCGGCGCTATCCACATGCTGACCAGCGCCAGGGTTTTCGGTTACGTTTTCAACCCCCTGACGCTGTTCTGGTGCTATCGCACCAGCGGTGAGCTCGAGTGCGTGGTGGCCGAGGTCCACAACACGTACGGGGAGCGCCACTGCTACCTGCTCCGGACGGATGCGGCCGGCCGGGCTTCGGTGCCCAAGGCGTTCTATGTCTCACCCTTCAACGACGTAAGCGGGCAGTACCGGATGAAGCTGCCTGCGCCGGGGGAGCGGCTGGCGGTGTCCATCGTGCTGGAGCGCGAGGGCCACCGGCCCTTCGTGGCCAGCATGGACGGCATCCGCCGGCCCGCCACCCTCCGGAACATCCTTGCGGCCGCCCTTGCGGTGCCGGCCGCGCCGCTGCTGGTTTCCGCACTCATCAGGGTGCAGGGCATTACACTCTGGGCAAGACGCCTGCCCGTCGTCGCCCGGCCACACCACCCCTCACAGGAGGCAGTTCAATGACAATGACGGACGACAACCAAGCAACTGCGGCCTATGTCGGAGGCAAGGCAGCAGGCACATCCGCCGATAAGGCTGGACTCATGGCAGCAGGCGAAGCTGCCGGCAAAGCCCCCGCGCACTCACCCGCAGCCTGGACCGCGGCCGGCGTGCCGGCGTCCCCCGCCACCATCGATCCGGACCTGTGGCCGGAAGTGGCCCAGCCGCCGTCGGGCGCCAAGGCTGCCGTGGCCGGCAAAGCCGCCGGCCTCCTGTTCAAAGGAGCCGTGAAGCGGCTGCCGCTGCGGGTGGAGTACCCGGACGGCACCGTGCTGGGCACCGGCTGTCCGGACGCGCCGGTCATGACCATGATGCGGCCGGAGGCGTTCGAAGCCAGGATCGGCGACAACGGCCTGATCGGGCTGGGCGAATCCTTTATGGCCGGAGACTGGGAAGCCAGCGACCTGGCTGGCGTCCTTGAGGTGTTCGCGGCGTCGGTGGACACGCTCATCCCCACTCCTTTGCAGAAGCTGCGCTCGCTGTACCTGCCGCGCACGCCCCGTCAGGAACGGAACGCCGAACAGAATACGCGCAGCAACATCTCGCGGCACTACGACCTGTCCAACGACCTGTTCTCCAACTTCCTGGACACCACCATGAGCTACTCGGCGGCCCTGTTTCCGTCCGACGCCGGGCCGCTCGCCTCGGTTGGCTGGGAGGCGCTGGCCGAAGCCCAGCAGGCAAAGATCGACAGGCTGCTGGACAAGGCCGGCGTCGGAGCCGGGACCAGGCTCCTGGAAATCGGCACCGGCTGGGGTGAATTGGCGCTTCGGGCAGCAGCCCGTGGCGCCACCGTCTACTCCGTGACCCTGTCCAGCGAACAGCAGGCGCTGGCGCAGGAACGGATCGCGGCGGCCGGCTACGCGGACCGTGTGACCGTGGCCCTCCAGGACTACCGTGCGGTGGAGGGCGAGTACGACGCCGTCGTGTCCGTGGAAATGATCGAGGCGGTGGGCTACGAGTACTGGCCCATCTACTTCCAGACCATCGACCGGGTGCTGGCCCCCGGCGGCAAGGTGGCCATCCAGGCGATCACCATGCCGCACGGCCGCATGCTCGCAACCCGCAACGCGTATACGTGGGTGCACAAGTACATCTTCCCGGGCGGGTTCCTGCCGTCCGTCCGCGCCATCGAGGGCGTGACGCAGCAGCACACCTCGCTGCGCGTGCGGGAGCGGATGGGCATGGGGGACCACTACGCCGCCACCCTGCGGTTGTGGGAGGAACGGTTCCTGGAGCGGTCCCGCGAGGTGGGGGAGCTGGGCTTCGATGCCGTGTTCCAGCGGATGTGGCTGTTCTACCTCTGCTACTCGCGGGCCGGATTCCAGTCCGGCTACCTGGACGTGCAGCAAATCGTGCTGGACCGCCGGGAGGCGCTGCTCTAGCGCTTCATGCATAAGGCGGCGGCCGTCGTCGTGCGTTTCATCACCAGGAGGGGTTCCGAAGGTCACTTCGGGGCCCCTTTCCTGTGCCACGGACCCCTCCAGCAGCCCCTCGGCAGGGGCCGCGACACGCCGTCTTTCCAGCGACACGCTGGGCGTTAAATGTGGCTAAGTACTCCACAGGGTGTGGATTCAGTCCACGAATTTGGCGGGATTCCGGACATTTTGAGGGACCTTGCCTGTGGATTAACGGTGCATTAAATGACATACTTGTAATACATCATCTTGGGGTTCCGAAGAGGCGACTGCACTAGATGTAGTATCTACATACAGCTTGGGCGGGAACACCGGACGAGCAAGTTTTTCCAGAAAAGGGGACAGGAATCATGACCGTAACGGTTTACACCAAGCCTGCTTGTGTTCAGTGCAACGCCACCTACCGGGCTCTCGACAAAAAGGGCATCACGTACCAGAGCGTTGACATCTCCCAGGACGCCGAAGCCCTCGAGCGACTGAAGGCACTGGGCTACATGCAGGCACCCGTTGTGGTCACGGACCAGGACCACTGGTCGGGTTTCCGCCCGGACAAGATCGAGGAACTGGCCCTCTCCGCCGTTTCCTCCGTGGCTTAAGGCCTTTCCCTGCCGACAAACAACAACCAGCCGAGGTGACTCTTACGGCAGCACCAGCAGTCCAGGATTTCCACGTGGCTCAGCGCGTGGCATCTTCAGGGCCGGTCCCGGCGGTTGTTACGGAGAGCCAGCTTATCTATTTCTCCTCGGCGTCCGAGAACACCAGCCGCTTTGTCTCCAAGCTTGGCCGCGACGCGGCCCGGATTCCGCTCCTGGCCAAGGACGCACCCCTGCTCGCCACCCGGCCGTACGTGCTGGTGGTGCCCACCTACGGCGGCACCGGGGGAGAAGGTTCCGTTCCCAAGCAGGTCATCCGGTTCCTGAACAACGCGCAGAACAGGCAGCTGCTGCGCGGGGTCATCGGTGCCGGCAACACAAACTTCGGGGACAACTACTGCATGGCGGGGGACATCATCGCCGCCAAATGCCAGGTACCCCACCTCTATAGATTCGAACTTATGGGAACGCCGGAAGACGTCACCCGGGTCAACCAAGGATTGGATACGTTTTGGACACGACTGTCGCAGACACAGAAGTAACCAGGGCCCAGAAGCCCGAGATGCCCGCCGCCTACAAGGGCCTGGGCTACCACGAGCTGAACGCCATGCTGAACCTGTACGGTCCCAGCGGCGAGATCCAGTTCGAGGCCGACCGCGAGGCCGCCCACCAGTACTTCCTGCAGCACGTTAACAACAACACCGTGTTCTTCCACGACCTGGAAGAGAAGCTCGACTACCTGGTGAAGAACCAGTACTACGAGCGCGAGACGCTGGACCAGTACACGATGAACTTCATCCGTGAACTGTTCAACCGTGCCTACAAGAAGAAGTTCCGCTTCGAGACGTTCCTGGGCGCGTTCAAGTTCTACACGTCCTACACACTCAAGACGTTCGACGGCAAGCGCTTCCTGGAGCGCTACGAGGACCGCGTCTGCATGGTTGCCCTGCACCTGGCCCGCGGCAACGAGCAGCTTGCCCTCCAGATGGTGGATGAGATCATCGAGGGCCGCTTCCAGCCGGCCACTCCCACCTTCCTGAACGCCGGCAAGAAGCAGCGCGGCGAGCTGGTCTCCTGCTTCCTGCTCCGCATCGAAGACAACATGGAGTCGATCGGCCGCTCCATCAACTCCGCCCTGCAGCTGTCCAAGCGCGGCGGCGGTGTGGCTTTCGCGCTGACCAACATCCGCGAGGTGGGCGCGCCCATCAAGCAGATCGAGAACCAGTCCTCCGGTGTCATCCCCGTGATGAAGCTCCTCGAAGACAGCTTCTCCTACGCCAACCAGCTCGGTGCCCGCCAGGGAGCCGGCGCCGTGTACCTGCACGCCCACCACCCGGACATCTACCGGTTCCTGGACACCAAACGCGAAAACGCGGACGAGAAGATCCGCATCAAGACCCTCTCGCTCGGCGTCGTCATCCCGGACATCACGTTCGAGCTGGCCAAGCGGGACGAGGACATGTACCTGTTCTCCCCGTACGACGTCGAACGCGTCTACGGCATGCCGTTCTCCGACGTCTCGGTCACCGAGAAGTACTACGAGATGGTGGACGACTCCCGGATCAAGAAGACCAAGATCAAGGCGCGCGAGTTCTTCCAGACGCTCGCCGAGATCCAGTTCGAGTCCGGCTACCCGTACATCATGTTCGAGGACACCGTGAACCGGGCCAACCCGATCGACGGCAAGATCATCATGTCCAACCTGTGCTCGGAAATCCTCCAGGTCTCCCAGCCCACCACGTACAACGATGACCTGTCCTACGACGAGACCGGCAAGGACATCTCCTGCAACCTTGGTTCGCTGAACATTGCCAAGACCATGGACAGCCCGGACTTCGGCCTGACCATCGAGACGGCCATCCGGTCCCTCTCGGCAGTCTCGGACATGTCCAACATCACCTCGGTGCCGTCCATCGCCAAGGGCAACGACCAGAGCCACGCCATCGGCCTGGGCCAGATGAACCTGCACGGCTACCTGGCCCGCGAGCGGGTGCACTACGGTTCCGAAGAGGGCCTGGATTTCACCAACATCTACTTCTACTCGGTGGTGTACCACGCCATCCGCGCCTCCAACCTGCTGGCCATCGAGACCGGCCAGACGTTCGGCGGCTTCGAGAAGTCCAAGTACGCCTCCGGCGAGTTCTTCGACAAGTACACGGAGCAGGAATGGGTGCCGCAGACCGAGAAGGTCCGTGAGCTCTTCAAGAACGTGCACATCCCCACGCAGGAAGACTGGCGCGCGCTGAAGGCTTCGGTCATGGAGCACGGCATCTACAACCAGAACCTGCAGGCCGTGCCGCCTACCGGCTCGATCTCTTACATCAACAACTCCACCTCCTCGATCCACCCGGTGGCGTCCAAGATCGAGATCCGTAAGGAAGGCAAGCTGGGCCGCGTCTACTACCCGGCGCCGTACCTCACCAACGACAACCTGGAGTACTACCAGGACGCGTACGAGATCGGCTACGAGAAGGTCATCGACACCTACGCCGCCGCCACCCAGCACGTGGACCAGGGCCTGTCCCTGACGCTGTTCTTCAAGGACACCGCCACCACGCGCGACATCAACAAGGCCCAGATCTACGCCTGGAAAAAGGGCATCAAGACCATCTACTACATCCGTCTCCGCCAGCTCGCGCTGGAAGGGACTGAGGTTGAGGGCTGCGTTTCCTGCATGCTTTAGTCTTCAACTAAATGTGCCAGTACGACGGCGGGTGCCCGCCCGCCGTCGTACGCTTTAACTTAGAGAAAACCACCCAACGCATAGGGGATGACATGACCGAGAAGGTCAAGCTGCTTAGCCACGTCGAGGCCATCAACTGGAACCGCATCCAGGACGACAAGGACGTCGACGTCTGGAACCGCCTGGTCAACAACTTCTGGCTGCCGGAGAAGGTGCCGCTGTCCAACGACGTCCAGTCCTGGAACACGCTGACGCCGGCCGAGCAGCAGCTCACCATGCGCGTGTTCACCGGGCTGACCCTGCTGGACACCATCCAGGGCACTGTGGGCGCCGTCTCCCTGATCCCGGACGCGCTGACTCCGCATGAAGAGGCCGTGTACACGAACATCGCTTTCATGGAGTCCGTGCACGCCAAGAGCTACTCCTCCATCTTCTCCACGCTGGCCTCCACCAAGGAGATCGACGAGGCTTTCCGCTGGTCCACCGAGAACGAGAACCTTCAGAAGAAGGCCCAGATCGTCATGGACTACTACCAGGGTGATGACCCCCTGAAGCGGAAGGTCGCTTCCACGCTCCTGGAGAGCTTCCTGTTCTACTCGGGCTTCTACCTGCCCATGTACTGGTCCTCGCGCGCCAAGCTGACGAACACCGCAGACCTGATCCGCCTGATCATCCGTGACGAGGCCGTGCACGGCTATTACATCGGCTACAAGTTCCAGAAGGGCCTGGAGAGGGTTTCCGAGGAGAAGCGCCAGGAAATCAAGGACTACACGTTCGAGCTGCTGTTCGAGCTGTACGAGAACGAAGTCCAGTACACACATGACCTTTACGACGGCGTGGGCCTGGCCGAGGACGTCAAGAAGTTCCTGCACTACAACGCCAACAAGGCCCTGATGAACCTGGGGTACGAGGCGATGTTCCCGGCGTCCGTCACCGACGTGAACCCGGCCATCCTCTCGGCACTGTCCCCGAACGCTGATGAGAACCACGACTTCTTCTCCGGGTCAGGTTCGTCTTACGTGATCGGGAAGGCTGTTAACACCGAAGACGAGGACTGGGACTTCTAGGACCCCTGCCGCGATACCTTTCGGATCTGACACAAGGGACTCCTGTGAGGTTCCGCGGTACATGGCCATTTTCCAACTTAGATGGCCATGTTTCGTGGTACTTGGCCAGATGTTTCGCACGGTCGGCTGACTTGGCGGGAGATCGGAGGCTTGGTGGCGATTCGCCAAGTTGGCGATCCCGTCCCGCTATTTTGGCGTCGGCCGGGCTAGTTGCCGATACTGACGCTCGGGCAGTTGCGTGACGCCACTGAGAGGCTTCAGGCTGGTTGATTTGGTTCACTCAAGTTGGACCCAACGTTCCATTGCACTTGACCCAGCCTCTGCCCGCCTTTCTTGAGGGTTGTCCTGGGTCTCTCTATAAGACTGAATGCGAGGATGTGGCTATTGAACCCGTTCAAGCGCAGGGGTAGGTCCTTGTCGCCAGGCACCGACTCCCACTTTGCTGTGCCAGGGAATGTGCCTCAAGAACTCGTATCTATTGGCGAAGAATTATCACGCATCGAAGAGAATGCGCGGTGGTCTTCCCAAACGCAATTTGAGCAGGGCAAATATTGGCGCGGATGTAACCTCGCAATCGGGATCCCTGCGGGCGTTCTTGGTGTCGCCTCGGGTGGTGCCGGAATCAGCGAGGCTTTGCCGATTGAATGGGTAGGGTGGGCGGCGCTAGTCGCCGCCCTCCTTAGTGGCACCGCGACGGTCTTAACGGCTGAACGCCGCGCCCAACGAGCGCAGTCCTGCGCGAACGCCTTCCTTGATGTTCAGGAGGACGCTCGCCGCTTGCTTCTCGTCGACCTGGCCACTATGGAGATTGGTGCTGCCCGCGATGAACTCCGGGCACTTTCGGACCGATACTCGGAAATCCGGCATACCGCCGACGCCCCGGCCAGCCGTTTCTATGAGTTGGCTGGACGCAACATCCGCAACGGGGGACAGTCGCACGCAATCGATCGGGCTAAGAAATCCACCCTCATGAAGGAGAAATAGAGATGCCTGAACTTGCTACAGCCTTCCAAACCGCTCAGTCTAACGTCGAACCGAGCGAAGGGGACTGGGAAAACGCCCCGGCCGCCCATGACGAGATCGGCCGGGTTCTCGCCGAGGACGAAAAACTTTCGGAATGGGGCATCTCCCCGATTCTCATCGGCTCGTACGGCCGCCGTGTATCCATTCGGCGAGTCTTCGATGTAGATATGTTTTGTCGCCTTGAAGATTATCCGACTGGACTCGCGGCGTCTGATGTGATCGACCGCGTTTACGACGTCCTTAGAGACCAGTACAGCTCCCCGAGCGTGACGAAGTTCGATCGGTCCGTCACCGTGCTCATGCCTGACTCGGACGGTTTGTTTGTAGACATCGTTCCAGCCCGCAAGGCTGGAACCGCCTGGGAAATTCCGGTTCGTAACGGAGGCTGGATTGAGACCAACCCGATAAAGATGACAGAGCTGAAGGAAGATAAGAACGCCGAATATGGCGAGATGTATGTTCCCTGCGTAAAACTGCTTCGTCAATCTCGGCGCACCTTGTTAGGCAGGGCCAAACTCGGCGGATTCACAGTCGAAATGGCGCTTTTTACTGCCTGCGAAGACGGACTCGTTACCGGAAACTCCATGGGCGAATTCTTCGCGTCAGCTCTTGAAGGCGTCGCGGAGGTTTTTCGTCGCATGGCTGATGAAGGTTTCCAGATGCCTGACCCCTCCAGAGATGGGGAGGTCCTAGTCTTCGATGAGGACGCGGACTTTGAAACAGCTCGCGATAAGTTCTCGTCCGCAGCCATAGATGCTCGCGCAGCCTACAACATGGGTGATGACGAAGCGGGGAAGGCTGCCCTCCTCCTCCAGGGGATCCTGGGGTCCAATGACGACTTCACTAACGTATTTCCGATGCCCTCCGGATACGACAAACAAGGCAATAAGCGGAACTACGCCGAGGGGAGCAAGCCGGGAAACCAGCAAACAACCGCGGGAGACCTACGATTCGGCTGACCGAAAACCACGTGCAGTGGCACGACTACATCGGGTACGTACGCGAGACCTTCATAGACAATCTCGTGCAACGTGGGATGCGATTGACCACCGAGGTGTCAGCGGGAGGGACAATGAAGGTTGTTCTCGTACACAGCGACTTTTCCGTCTCACTGACAGAAGGGTTTCCTTACCTGCCGCCGAAAGTTACTACAAGCCTTTTCCATCCGAGGACATGGCATCAGGAACCTGATGGGGGACTCTGCCTCTACACGAGCCGTGACCGTAACCGAAGTCCGTGGCTTGACCCAGATGCGTTCCTTGAACGCATCGATCAATGGTTTGAGAAGAACAGCCAGGGCTGGCCTGACGATCCACCGGCACTGGACTTGGAAGCATACCTTGGACTGCCTGCGGACCAGAGGCTAATTGTTTATGGTGACTTGGATCGGTTTGTCGGAGGCTATGTCACTTTCCGGAGCGAGGGCGCAAGGGCGATTCGTCTTCATGGCGCTGGTAAGGCCGCAAGGAAGAGAACCCGAGAACTAACGGGCTTCGTGGCTAACCTCGGCGAGCTGACTGCACCGCCTCAGGACTGGGACAGTCTTTTTGACCGACTCGCAGAGTCCGCCACGTTGCGAAAAGAGATTGAACGCGGCCGTCTCGACGTCCTGCTCATCCAATACCACCGGTCGGCGCAGAAGGGCGTCGTGGCGATTACGTTCCCGAACGCGGGCCGCGACCCTTGGTTCGCGCCCTCCGCAGGATTCGACCGATCCTCAATGCGGCTGCGTTCCGGCCCAGCGAGCGGTGAACTGGGGGGCAAACACGTTTACATAGTTGGCGCGGGGGCTCTTGGATCCCACATCTGCGACGGGCTATCGCGCGCGGGTATTGGACACCTAACGATTCAAGACTCGGATTACCTTACACCTGGCAATATGACCCGACACTTTGTCGCTGAGCCGGATCAATTCGGCGTCAACAAAGCCTCAGCAGTGAAGAGTGTACTTAGCAAGCGCCTATATAACTGGGCTGAAATCATCGATGTTCAGCACGGTCTCCTTACACCTCAGGAAGCACTGCAGGTGCTTGAGGGGGACCATCTTGTTGTCGATGCAACGGGTGACGGTGCGGTCACTGCGATGCTTGAGGCGGCCGCAAATATCACCGGCATCAGATTCCTCACGACGTGCCTGCAGAATGACGGCAGAACGCAGCGCGTTGACGTCGTACCGCCCCTTGCGCAAGCACCCCCTATTCCGATGACCAAGGTGCTCCCACACCTGGGATCTGAAGTCTTCGAGGGAGGTTGCGGCGAACCGGTTTCTCCGACGCCTCCATTTGCAGTTGCGGAAGCGGCTGCCATGGCCGTGCGTCACATTGTTGGGTATTTGACCGGCGAACCGGCGTCACCGGCTGGAGAAGTCAGGGAATTCAAGTGAGGCCGGCGGCGCCTGAGCTGAGACTCAGTGATCAGGCAGGAGATCGATTACGGGCCGCCGCGCGCGCATCCCGAAATAGGGAGCAAGGAGGCATCCTCGTGGGGTACCGGACAATGGCCGGGCTGGTAGTCGAGGACGCTCTAACGGTTGCTGACGAGTGGGCTTCGCACGGACGGTATGTGCGTCGTTCTAGGAAAGGCCAAGAGGTACTTGCGGCATACCTACAGCATCAGGTGGACCCGATGATCGGATACGTTGGTGAGTGGCACACTCATCCGTTGCCGTTCCCGCCGAGCACAACTGATCATGCATCAATGGCCATGATGGCAATCCGAAATACGGAGTGCATTGCCTTATTGGTGGCGGCTCTCCAAAGAGACCTGAAAAGCGTATCTTTCTACGCCCTAGCTACCAAACCATCGCACCAAGCCCGGCGATGCCTCGGTGTGTATCGAAAAGCGTGGGTAGTGCTCTAGTACTCCACTTATAGTGCAGCTGAGGGCTTTGGTGGCCCTTACGCACACACTCACTCTCTACTAGCTGATCGGAAAACGCGCCATGTTGGACCGCGGCCGCTAATCGTTACGGATCCTGGCGTTCCAGGGCTGAGGCAGGGGACTGTCTGAATAACGGTGTGTGGAGTCCGGCCTGATCCGAAAGGAGACGGCCGTGTCAGAGTCCACGTCCGAGATGGCAGGGGTGATGATCGATCCTGTGACGGGAGAGATCATCGATCAGAAGGAGCTTGCGGAGCGGTTGCTCGCGCAGGCCAAGGAACAGGGCGTGAGCCTGGTAGGCCCGGGCGGGCTGCTGAACCAACTCACGAGAAATGTGCTGGAGACCGCTCTGGAAGCCGAGCTGACAGAGCACCTCGGCCACGAGCACGGCCAGACACCGATCGCAGCCAACATGCGCAACGGCACCAGGTCAAAGACCGTGTTGACCGAGATCGGTCCGGTCGAGATTGAGGTGCCCCGGGATCGGGACGGGTCGTTCGAACCGGTGATCGTGCCCAAGCGGAAACGGCGTCTGGACGGGATCGACCAGATCGTGCTCTCCCTCTCTGCCCGGGGGCTGACGACCGGGGAAATCGCCGCCCACTTCGAGGAGGTCTACGGGGCCAGAGTCTCTAAAGACACCATCAGCCGCATCACGGAGAAAGTCGCCGGAGAACTGGCCGAATGGTCGGCCCGGCCTTTGGATCCGATCTATCCGGTGCTGTTCGTTGATGCGGTCGTGGTCAAGGTCCGTGACGGGCAGGTGCGCAACACCCCGTTCTACGTCGTTATGGGCGTCACCACCAATGGGGAGCGGGAGATCCTGGGCATCTGGGCCGGCGACGGTGGCGAGGGTGCCCGGTTCTGGCTGCAGGTCTTCTCGGAGCTGAAGAACCGGGGCGTGGAAGATGTGCTGATCGCCGTCTGCGACGGGCTCAAAGGCCTGCCGGAGGCGATCACGACCACGTGGGAGCGGACGGTGGTGCAGCAGTGCATCGTGCACCTGATCCGCAACAGCTTCCGCTACGCCGGACGCCAGCACCGCGACGGCATCGTCAAGGCGCTCAAGCCGGTCTACACGGCCCCGTCCGAGCAGGCGGCGAAGGACCGATTCGCCGAATTCACTGCCGAGTGGGGCCAGCGGTATCCGGCCATCGTACGGCTCTGGGAATCCTCCTGGGCCGAATTCGTGCCCTTCCTGGAGTACGACGTGGAGATCCGACGGGTCATCTGCACGACGAACGCGATCGAGTCGATCAACGCACGCTACCGAAGGGCGGTGAGGGCCCGCGGGCACTTTCCGAACGAGACCGCTGCCCTGAAATGCCTATACCTGGTCACCAGATCTCTTGATCCAACCGGCGGTGGCCGTGCACGCTGGGTGATGAGGTGGAAGCCTGCGCTAAACGCGTTCGCTATTACCTTCGCTGGCCGGTTCGAAAGAACCACTCAACAATGAAAACCGGCCGGACTCGACACACCGTTTATCGGACAGTCCCTGAGGCAGATATGCGAAGCGAGTAGTCGGGTGGGTTCTTGTTCCGGATAGCCGCCGCGAACCGACCGTAGGTACCGAAATTTGCTGTGGTGCCAGAGCTGAGGAAGTCTGGCTGGCGGGAGCGTGCCTGCTAATCGGGACTATGGCCAACATTTGGTCTCTGAACACTTACGCTGTGTTAAAATCCGGCTACTTAGCCTGATGCCCTGGCAGATAGCGTGAGTTGGTACTGGCGTTCCGGGTTGTTGGTACTGCTGTTCCGGTGAGTTGGTACTGTCGTGGCTTGTGGGTGCTGCGCTGTGGGTGAGGCGGTGCACTGGGCGCCGTCTCTTCCTATGTGAGGAGGCAGCATGGCCGATTTCAAGGCCATCATGACCCTGGCCGTTGCTGGTCGCAGCTATGACGAGATCGTCGCGAGGGCGGGGTGTTCACGCCGTGACGTGGCCGTGGCGAAGAAGATGATCGCGGCCTACGGGTTCACCGCGGGACAGATCGGGGCGATGTCCCCGCAGGAGATCGCACGGTTGTTTCCCGATGGCCGGAAGAGGGTCACGGAGTCTTACGAGCGACCGGACTTTGATCGGGTGCTGGCCTCGATGAGGGAGAACCGGCACTTCACCCTTCAGCAGGCCTGGAGCAGGTATTTGGCTTCGAGTACCGGGAACGGCGGGAAGAAGTAGGGGTACTCACAGTATTGCGCCCTGTTCGCCGAGCATGCCCGGGTGAGCGATGTGGTGGCGACACTGCATCACGAGCCGGGCCGGGCGATGCTGGTGGACTGGGCCGGGGACACCCTGGGGGTCGTGGACGCGGTCACCGGCGAAGTGACGGGGGTCTATCTGTTCGTGGCGGTGCTTCCGTATTCCGGGGCGGTGTTCTGCCACGGGTACACGGACATGACATCGGCGTCCTGGATTGCCGCCCACGTGGCGGCCTTCTCGTTCTACGGCGGGGTCCCACAGCTGGTGGTCCCGGACAATCCGGCGACCTCGACCCACCGGCCGAAGCGGGGCGAGTCGGCCCGGGTGCTTAACGCCCGGTACCAGCAGCTGGCCGAGCATTATTCGACGGGGATCGTGCCGGCCCGGGTGAAACGCCCCCGCGACAAGGCCGCGGCCGAGTCGGCGGTGAACGTGGTGAACAAGCGGGTGATCGGCTATCTGGCCGAGGAGGTCTTCACCACGGTGCAGTCCCTGAACGCGGCAATCGGGGCCCGGCTGGTCGAGATCAACGAGCGGATTCCCCGGGCCGATGGGAGCACCCGGTGGGAACGCTTCACCGCCGATGAGTCCGGCCTGCTCCAGGCGCTGCCGGCCGACGGGTTCGATTCGGTGGAATGGAAGCAGCTCAAGGTCGGACGGAATTACCACGTCAGCTGCGATTCCCAGCATTACTCGGTGCCTTACACCTATGCCGGGCAGCTCCTGCGGGTCCGGGTCACCTCCACGACGGTCACCGTCTTCGACGGGGACCAGGTCATCTGTGAGCATGTCCGGCGGCAAGGCCGGAAGGGCCAGTATTCGACCGATGTCGCGCATGCCCCGACCCGGCACCGGGGTATCGACGGGTTGTGGTCCAAGCGGTGGTTCACGGACCGCGCCCGGGGCTTCGGGCCAGCCACCGCGGCGGTCATCGCCGGGATCATCGACCGGCACGCGGTGGAGGCCCAAGGCTATCTGGATTGCCAGAACATCCTGGAGTCCTTGGGCCAGCGGAACAAGGCCCGTCTGGAGGCCGCCTGCCAGGTTCTGCTCGACACCGGTCAGGGCCCGGGAACCTACAGCACGATCAAGCGGATCATGGCCACCATCGACTCGGACGCCAAGAAGCCCAGGACGGTCACACCGGCGGCGGCCACCCGCAAACCCGCGGGTGGCGTTGACTCCGGCGCAGGCATCGGGGCGGCGGTGCACGTGCGTTCGGCTGAGCACTACCGGCGCGGCGGACAGGGAGGGCAGGGCTGATGTTCACCAGCGAGGACCACGAGAAATTCCGGACCCTGCGCATCGCGCACCTGGCCGTGCGGTTCGAGGAACTGATCACCGACGAGGCCAATGACGAGCTCACTCCCGAGCAGATCTTCCTCACCGCCGTGGACGACGCCCTCCAACAGCGCTGGGCCCACCGGATCGACAAGCTCATCCGGGCCGCCAGATTCCCCATCCCGCAAGCCTCGGTCGCCGAGATCAACTACCAGGAAGGACGCGGGATCACCCCGGTGCGTTCCCGCCATTGCATCGTTAATCACGCTACTCGGATAGCCGTTTCTATTGATGCCCTGGTAGCGGGATGTCCCGTGCAAGTATTGAAGGTCAACAAGACGGTGCTCCTGACCCACGGCGAGGAGGGTCAGCCATCTCACGCGCCCACTCGATTACCTCCTCGCTCCCGCCCACTAAGCGCTCCTGATTTCAAACGGATCAATCCGTAAGGAAACTGGCCGGGCCACACGATGGCCCCCGCCGGGTTGATACCTTGCAGCCTGGCACCCGAGCTGCCAGTTTTGCGGGGTCCTCCTCTAGGCGTGTAGAACAGGTATGTCTCACGAGTTTGGCGAAGCGGTCATGCTAATACATCCGGAGTTAGGAGAGCATCGATCCGCACCACAGGCGAAGTCATTCTGAGGGTAGGGATCTCGTCGTCGCGGACCTGGATCCAATAGCGGGCGGACGCCCCGACGGCGCACGACTCCAGCATGAGCAGTTCGAGTGCTTCCCCGTCGCGGCGCAACTTCGAGAACCCCGCGTCCAGATAATCGATGAGAGGCGCGCTTGCGGCCATCTGCCGCTTGACGGTTCTGGCTGTCAGATCGAGCAAATAATGGCTGCCTGTAGCGGTGGTCACGAGGTAGCGGCCCGCGTCGTCATTGCGTAGCTCCTGCACCATGGTGAGAGTGTAGCCGCAGCCTGACACGGCTCTGGTACCTCACCGACGACGCGGAAAACCGTGCCCCGAGCTAATGCCGAGTGGTTTCGTAATGCCAAGGACAAGGGATTTGGCTTTATCGGAGGCTGGTTCGCGCTAGTTCTGTACCACCCACTCGGCGCGGCTGAGAAAGCCCAGGCCGGTATGTCTACGCAGAGCTTTGATGCCGGCGGGCGACCCTACTATGAGCAGACCGACGGGAAGGTTTCGACGGATATGCAGTTGGTGGGCGCCGATGAGAACTGGCACCGACGGGGACAACGGTTGGCGAACGTCGCGAAGAATCAGGAAGCCGCGCTTACGCAGAAGAGACGGGTCCGGGGCCACTTCGCGGGCGACCAGCTCGTAGACGGGCCATCCTGCCTCGCCGACTACTCGCCTGGCCGTTTCTATGACTTCCCTGCTGGCAGCAGGTCCGGAACAAGTAGCCACCGTCAGCAAGGACGGTGCTCCTGGCCCAACGGCAAGGGAGTAAGCCAGCTCGGTCGCCCACTCGGCCGCGTCCATGCTCATACTCTAAATCAGCGACGGCGGGGAAGCACTTCACTATGCGTTCCGGATTTCAAGCGGGTCAATACGCAGAGGAACTTGGCCAGGCCACACGAGGACGCCGTTCCCATGACGGGAGTTCTCCATATTGAGCACGTCCACTCTCGTAACCATTCCATTCGGATGTACCAGCTGGTGTATGCGCCGCTGATGCCAGTGGCCACAGAACAGATGAGGCACGGCCAACGAATCGACGACCTCTCTGAGCAGGACGCGAGTTTTGTTCGCTTTCTCAATCAGTTCTGGGCTGAGTTGGAAGTCTCCTGTCAGCGGAACGCCTGCAGGCGCGTCGTGGGAAATCAGGATGTCCAGAGGGCCGCCGGCGATGAGTGCTTCGGCTTCCTCGCGAGTGGGTTCTTCATTGGGCCACCAGTCCTTCCCGTTGGTCCTGTGCTCGTAATCGACGCTAAACGCGCCGCCTAAGCCACCGACAGCAAGGCCCTCGATCGTGGTTCGACTGCCTCTGGGCAAGACCCGGACGTTTGATCGGATGGTTGCCAAGCCGTCGTCTTCGACGAGGAGCTTTTCCAGAGTGTCCCAGTTGTCGTGATTTCCCCCGGAGACGACAATGGTGATTCCCAGATCCATCAGGTACTTGTTCAGCTTCGCCTCATACCGTCCCCGTTTGGCACCCGGCCAATCAAATCCAAAGTCTCCCACGTGAATGGCAGTGCGGACGCCTTCGCGGGCAGCTGACCTAATGGAGGTCAGCGCCCAGCCGGCGTTGCCATGCCAGTCACCGAAGACTGCCAGGGGAGAAGATGACATCCGTCCAGCATACGGAGATGTGGGTACTGGGTTCAGCCCAGGTTGGGCATGGCTACATTCGGATCCAATCCTTCCGGTGTGGAAGAGCAGCAAGGCAAGTCCTCAGTCTTCGAGCGGTCGGACGTGGTCGGCCCAGTAACTAGGCGGGACATCTTGCCTTGGGGAGATAGCTTTCTTGGAAGTCCGCGAGTCGCCCGTTGAGGGGTTGTCAGATGATAGGCGAGTAGCTTGGTGGGCGGGACGCGTTGGGGGGTTGTGATTCTTCGGTGTGATTCTGGTCTGTTGCTTGGCTTGGCTTCCGCGTCATGGGTGCCTGGGTTGGTGAGTGGCTCAGAGGCCGAGCTGCTTCGTAAATCTGTGCCAGTCTCGACTTCTTGCCGCTCGTGAAACGGTCTCGCGGGTCGTACCTGCCGACGACGGCGTCGAATGCCTCCGGCACTGCGCGCGCAATCATTCCAATGTCGTCCATGCGCATGAGGACGGACCCACGCAGCATGCGCGTAAGCCTCTGGTAGTTCAAGCCCGTCATTTCCGACAACGTCACTACGCTCATGCCGCGCTCCGTTAGGGCGTCGCGTATCCCCTTGGCAAATAAGTGCTGAACCATCGCGCCGGAAACCTGGGTAACGTTCGCCCCGGTCTCCTTTACGAACTCCGGATGCAGCTTCATGCCAAACTCTCGGGGGTTGATGAGCATGGCGCGAGGCTCATACCTCGGGCCCGTCCTGGGTCTCTGTTGGCTGGGCTTCCCCATGACAATGAAGATACTCCCCATAGGCAAAGAGAGAGAGTTATGTACGTAGGCGGTACAACCTTATTGCCCAGCCGTATAATGGACATGTAGGCGAATCATTTCAGTGCACTTAACCAGCAGCCCTTGGCGGTCGCTGAGCGTGATGAAGGTCGCACGCTAGCCGTACCACCTTTCCAAGATGTCGCGAATGACGGCAGGATTCCTTTCCTGCGTTGCCCACTCCCTTTCAGTCGGTCCATTCTCGACTATTCATCCGATACGTCGGCCGGGCGGACGCACGCCCTGCGGACGTAGGCGTAAGTCGGCTCCCGTGGTTCGCTCGCCCGCCGCGCATGCCGTTCTCATTGCATAGGGCGTTTGAGATCAAAAAGATTTGCGGGTGGTTTGGATGAACCCAACCAGGAACCGGACGACTTCGTTTTCATGCGAAGAGTGGTCTTCGTGAGCTTCCCCGGAAATAGGCGGCTTTCCGTACGCGCTCAGGCGCCACCTAAGACATTTGGCAGGGACGTCTTCCATTGGATCGACGCCGAGGGTGTGGGACACGTGGCTCCTGCGGACAGCAGGGCCACAGGATTGGACCTTCATAAGGCGACAGTGTTCCGGCAAGGGATCAAGTATCCTCGGCGGCGGAATTATGAGGGCTATTACTGGTTTTCCCGCACAGGTCAGCACCTGTGGTACGAGTCCCTCACGGAGTACTCAGCACTGATGTGGTTGGACTTCTCGCAGGACATCGTAGGCATATCGACCCAGCCGATGTGCATCTCCTTTGCGGACGGAACAAGCCACTATCCCGACTTCTTCACTGTTCAATGGGACGGAACCCAAACCCTCTATGACGTCCGGCCGCAGAATCTCATCGACGCCAAAGCAGCGGAAACATTCACAAAGACCAGAGACCTTTGCCAGCGCATCGGCTGGCCATATCAAATCCTGGGCGACCTTGGATTGCCCATACGCCACAACTTGGAGTGGCTTGCAGCCTACCGGAACCCCCGGTACAAAGCCCCCCAGGAGATTCAGGAACTCGTGGTTGACCTCGTTTCCGAGCCCGCCAGGTTGCTGGACGTAGCTCGGGCATTAAGTTCAGGAGCTCCTGCCTTCAGCATCCACTTTGTCTACAACCTCATATGGACACGAGAGATCCGCGCTGACTTAGCACGCCCGTTGTCCTGGAACACCCTTCTCCGAAAGAACGAAAATGTATAGCGTGCGAATTGGCCAAGAGATCAGACTCGACGACGGAAACTACGTCATCACCGGCCTGAACCGCGGAAATCTGAAACTGAAGAATCTGGATGATCAGGAATACTGCGCACTCCACATCACTGAACTGGTCCAAAGGATGACGGACATCCCCGGGGGAGCAGGCACCACGGACTACGCCGGTCCGGCGATACTGGACACAATCTCCGATAAAGAACGCAAGCACATCGACCTGCTGGCCCTCCACCTCCGGGAGTTGATAGACGGCACGCCCCCGACCCCCGACACGGAACCCCGCCCCGAGTATGATCCCGCACGATTTTCGCTGGCCGACCGTATCGATCTGAAAGCTAAGGAACTGAACAGCCTTGGCTGGTCCTGCTCTGCGCGCACGCTTCGGCGAAAACTCGACGCCTACCGTGAAGCCGGGGAGGCGGGGTTGATCGACCGTCGCGGTTCACGGCACGATGACCCATTCAGGAAGCTGGATCCGAGGGTCAGAGATGCGCTGATCAGCGTTATTGCAGCAGAACGGGACTCGTCGACGGGCTCACGCGAACGGTTTTCGCTGCGGCTGGAAAAACGTCTCCTCAAGGACTATCCGGGCCAGGACGTCAAGGTCCCGCCGCGCACAAGTCTGTGGCGATATGAGGCGTTTCTTGGGAAAAACAAATACGCATTCGGCAATGCTGCGAATAGGCGGAGCGCCGCGAATGCTCCTGCCCGCATGTACAGTTCCCGCCCGCCAATCATGCCTGGCCATGAAGTGCAGGTCGACACGTCTGATTTCGACATCCTTGTGCTCGACGACGATGGGAAGCCGCAAAGGGTGAAGCTGGTCATCTTCCTGGATAAGGCCACGCGAAGCATCATCTCGACCGGCATCAGACGCGTTGCGACCAAAGGCTTCGACCTCTCCTGCATGCTCGCCCAGTGCGTAGTTCCACGCCCGCTGCGCCCTGCGGACGCGGCGTTCAATGAATTTGAGCTCGCGGAGATGCCATGGGCAGCTGGCCTGAGCGCGGACGAGGTCGGAAAGTACGACACGACCAGGCCGTTCATCGTTCCGGCGCGGATCGTGACGGACAACGGCTCTGACTACCTCTCGACAACGTTCCGCTCCGCGTGCCAAGGACTTGGCATCAGCATTACAGAGTGCTCCATTCGGACACCAACGGACAAGCCGAATGTAGAACGGGCATTCGATGCCATCAAAACCCTCTTCGCCCAGTTCCTGCCCGGATACACCGGGGGAGAGGTAAGCCGGCGCGGGAAATCCCCTGAGAAAGATGCCGGACTTTTGGACATCTATACGCTGGCCGAACTTTTTGAGCGGTGGGTCGCGGTGGTCTGGCAGAACAGGCCCCAGGATGGACTCCGGGACCCTCTCTGTCCTGGTGTGCTCCATACGCCAAACTCGATGTACATGGCTATGTTCGACGCCACGGGATTCGTACCAATCCCGTTGACGGCGGCTGACTACATCGCGATGATGCCGATTGAGTACCGGACCATCCAGATGGACGGCATCCAGATTCATTATCGCAGATACGACTCCCCGTATCTGCAGCGCTATCGTCTTTCGCCGTCCTATGTGACTGGCCATAAGCGCAAATGGGCCGTGCGGACGGATCCGAACAATCCCGCGGCTGTCTGGGTCCAGGACCCCGAGGACCAGTCGTGGATTCAGTGCGACTGGATGAACCAGGACGCCTTCGGAAAGCCCTTCTCTGCTGAATTCAGGCAAAAAGCCCGGGAGGTCGCCGCGGAACTGGGCGTCAAGGGCGACCCGCAATCCGGGCGTGTGATCGAAAATGTCCTGAAGGCCACCCGGACTGAAAAGGCGAAAACAAAGGCTGCCGAGCAACGGCAGGCGGCGGCGCAAAAGCTTGCCCACGACGCCGGGATGCCTGACCTCGTTGTACAGCGGCCTGATCTGCTCGCGCCGGCCGAAAGCCCCGACATCGAAGTTCCGACAGTCGGTATTTTTGACCCAAATCAGGAGTACCTCTGATGTTCTTCTCGGAGCGCCCTCCTGAGGTCCTTGATCAGTGGGAAGGCCTAACCAACATACTCAGTCGGCCCGGGGAATTGCCGGAATTGCCCGACGCCTCATCGTGGGCTGGGATGGGACCAACGGAGCGGGAGCCGTTCAACAACCGACGGCTCGATTATCTGGGGGCCGACCTTGTCATTTCGACGCCTCAGCTTAAAGCCGTGGTGCGAAAGGCCCAGCTTGCCGTCCTGCAGAACCGATCCCGTGTGGCAGGGCGCCTCGGTGTTCTCGTCTCGGGCGAGTCGACCATGGGCAAAACGACGGCGTGCCTTGCAGCTATGAAGACGATTTACGGACGTTATGCACTTCAGTACCCCCAGTTCATGGAACTCGACCACAAACCCGTCATCTATATCGAAGTACCTGCAGGCTGCACTGGCAAAGCGGTCGTGGGACGATTCGCACAGTTCCTGGGGCTGCCCATAAGGAGCCGGGACACCCTGGAATCGCTTCTGACAACAGTTGTAGGCCAACTCCAAAAGAGCAGAACGGTGCTGGTCGTCGTTGATGAAATTCACAACCTCAGCACTGTCAACAACGGCAACGGCGAGAGCGTCGACGTTCTGAAATCCCTTTCGAACAGGGTTCCCGCAACGTTCCTGTACGCCGGCATAAACATCCATCTGGGGCCGTTGCTCACAGGCGACCGTGGACAGCAGATAAGAGGACGGTTCACGGCCGAGGTACTGCACAGGTACATGAGGGCCACAACGACCGAGAAGGCGCTCTGGAAGCGGATCATTGAGTCCTTTGAAAACCAATTGCTCCTCTTCAACCACCACGAAGGGGACCTGGCCGCCGACGCGCAATACCTCCATGATCGGACACGCGGCTCCATCGGCAGCCTCGGACGCCTTCTGACAGGGGCAGCGCAGTGGCTGATTTCGAGCGATGCCGAAGCGGACGACGAAAGAATTACACGCGAGGTTCTTGAGAGTATCCCCCTGGACATCGATGCAAGCGAAAACTGGCTTCAGTCCGATCTCGCCCACATGGACGACGGGAAATGATGTCCATCGAACGAAGCCTGCACGCGAAGGACGCCGGCAGTCACGTACAGGAGGCTCACCTTGCATCCGGACCAGGGAATCGGCACCAACCGGCAAAAGACCGGCGCAAGGGACCGCTGGGGAATACTTACCTCGCCGGATGTGGCAAAGACCCACCCGACGATAGGGGACATGAGGGAAAGATTGCCTCTCCACGCACGGATCCGCCGGCTGGAAACGGCAGCCAGTTATACGGCTCGACTGGAGGAAACGAACTTCCTCAGCACCGGAACACTGAGAGAACTCGCATTGTCCTTCGCGCCTCGAACCCAAGCCAGAACAATAAGACGCCGGGACGTAAGAAACGCACTTGAGATCTTCCTAGAGACTCGCGCCGGCGTGCCATCAGGCTTCTTCGAACGACAAAGGGACCTAGCGGGTAGCCACGCCCACTCCCCGCGATTCCTATGTCCTTTCTGCGCCCACGGCTGGGTTGTGGAACAAAGTCCCCACGCATTGGAACATTGCTGCCTAAAGCACCGTCTCTGGACGGGACCCGGCACGGAGGCTGCGAAGCTTCGACGCCCCGAGAGCGCAACGACCGGTCCTGGGCTGCCGCCTCCGCTGGTTTTCGTCTCGGACGAAGTGCTCGCGGCCGAACGCTGCTACCGGGAGCTCCTCCGCCGAGGCGCCGCGCCGCCTGCGCTCGTAGCCGAACTCGTTGACGTGGTGGCCCATCAAATATCTGGGACCGGCACCGGGCGCGTTAGCCTGGAAAACTATGCGGCCGTGGTGTCGATTGCCTGGATGCTGAGCCAACCGGCATTCCTGCAGGCTCTGCTCAATCCCCGCCGAACCTATGCGCAGGCCCGCAGCTTCTTGGACACCCATGTCCTGCGTGCAGTACCCGCTGCCGACGCCGCTCTCAGAGATGCGCTCTGGCTTTTGCTGCGACCAACATTCTTGTGGGTGCGGCAGGAGGTTCAAGGCGAACGTCTAGGGGACGAATTTCGTCCGCTCATTCACGTCAACTGGTGGAATTGTCAGCGATGGTCGAAAAGTGAGCCGTTTCGCGGGCTGAAAAGTGAGCCACTTTGACGCTGGTTATTCTGCCGTAT